>NZ_JAQIBU010000037.1 GCF_027858935.1 Oleiagrimonas sp.
GAGCTGGTGCACTGCCAGCATGCCCTGTTCCTGGGTCGCGGCGTGATGTTCCCGGTGGCCCAGGAAGGCGCGCTCAAGCTCAAGGAAATCTCCTACATCCACGCCGAGGCGTATCCGGCAGGGGAGCTCAAGCACGGCCCGCTGGCGCTGGTGGACGAGGAGATGCCGGTGATCGCGGTGGCTCCGGGCGACCGCCTGCTGGACAAGCTCAAGTCCAACCTCCAGGAAGTGCGCGCGCGCGGCGGCGAGCTGCTGGTCATCGCCAATCAGGGCGAGGACCTGTCCAGCCTCGGCAACGGCGGCGCACGGGTGGAGGTTCCCGCAGGGGGCGAGTTCATCGCACCGGTGGTATTCACCATCCCGTTGCAGCTGCTGGCCTATCACGTGGCCGTGCTGCGTGGGACCGATGTCGACCAACCCCGCAACCTGGCCAAGTCCGTCACGGTGGAATGAGGCGCCCCCGATCAAGGCGCCGCATGGTCGAAGTCAATTGCCGCAGATCGGCTGCTTGCCTGCTGGCGACCGCAACAAATGCCCGTGCTGCAGGGGAAGGGGCTCTGGGATGCCGCGCAGCGGCAGGGGATCCACGCGCCTGGGCGTGCTGGTCCATCTCGATCCCCTCCCTGGAAAGGGGAGGGTGTCAAATCCACGCAGGCCGGACCGGCGCGTTTTCGGAGGGCGTAGTTCAGTCGTTGGGCAGTCCGCCCGCACGGCTGAACCACAGTGCGCCCAGCGTGCCCACCGCGCCCGAAAGCAGGTAAAGGCCCACGTATCCCACGCCCAGATAGATCGCCAGCGACAACGCCACCAAGGGCGCAAAGCCCGCGCCGAACAGCCAGCCCAGATCCGAGGTGATCAGGGCGCCGGTGTAGCGGAAGTGGCTGCGGAAGCTGGAGTTCACCGCGCCCGCCGCCTGCGCATGCGAAAAACCAAGCAGGGCAAAACCCACGATGATGAACAGATAGCTTTCGGTGGTGCCGCCGCCGAGCATGAGTGGGGTCCATCCGCTGTAGACCGCGATCAGTACGGCAAAGATCGCCAGCGTCATGCGCCGGCCGTATTGGTCGGCGATCCATCCGGACAGGAACATGCACGGGATGGCAATGGCGGCGCCAACCACCTGCACCAGCAGGAAGCTTGCCGGGCTCTGCTTGGTGAACAGCAGTGCCCAGGAAAGCGCAAAGATGGTCACCAGATGGAACAGCGCGTAACTGGCCAGTGGCGCGAAGGCACCCAGCGTGATGGCGCGGCCCTGCGAGCGCACCAGTTCGCCGACTGGAGACGGCTCAAGGTCGCGAAGTTCCAGCATTCTCGCGTACCGGGGCGCGACCACAAGCCGCAGCCGGGCAAACAAGGCCACCACGTTGATGGCAAAGGCCACGAAAAACGGATACCGCCAGCCCCAGTCGAAGAACTCGCTCGGTGTCAGGCTGATCAGCAGGTAGGCAAAAAGGCCCGCGGCCATGATGAACCCGATCGGCGCGCCCAGCTGCGGAATCGTCGCGTACCAGCCGCGACGGTTGCCCGGCGCGTTGAGGGCGAGCAGCGAGGCCAGGCCGTCCCAGCTGCCGCCAATGGCAAACCCCTGGCCAAAGCGAAGCAGGGCGAGCGCAACGATGGCGAACACGCCGAACGAGTCGTACCCCGGCAGAAAGGCAATCCCGGCGGTCGTGGTGCCAAGCAGGAACAAGGCTACAGTGAGTTTGGGACCAGGGCCGAATGCGCGGTGCAGCATCAGGAAAAACAAGGACCCGAGCGGACGTGCGATGAACGCCAGCGCGAAAATCGTGAACGAGTAGAAGATGCCGGTCAGTTCACTGGCGAAGGGGAAAAAGACCTTCGGGAAAATCAGCGCGCAGGCAATGCCGAAGACAAAGAAGTCGAAGAACTCGGAGATGCGGCCGATCACCACGCCGATGGAGATGTCTCCCGGAGTGATGTCTGCAGCGCCATGTTCCTCGATCTCGGAAGGCGAGAGCGCGTTGGCGTGTTCATTGGGCTGGGTGTTGCTGGTCGACATGATGCTTCCGTGGGTGCGATGCCGGCCTGGCGGCATATCGTGGTTTGTTCAAGCGCCTGGGCTGGCCGGACGGTGGTCTCGATGCGATGCGATTTGCAACTCAAGGGCTATATAAGGATGCACCGGCTGCATCGAATCGGCCAGAAGACAATGTGTCGCATCGGAATCATCTTGCAGTGCCGGTATCATACGTAGATCCCTCCATGCCCCCAAGTCTATCCATGTCCGTAAAACGTCTACGCGGCCTCCTGCTGTTTCCGCTGGCGCTCATGCTCAGCGGCTGCAATATGGTGCTGCTCCATCCGGCTGGCGACGTGGCGCGTCAGCAAAGCGACCTGATGATTGCCTCGGTGATCATCATGTCGCTGATCATCGTGCCGGTGCTGATTGCCATCGGCGTCATCGCGTGGCGCTATCGAGCCTCCAACAAGGATGCGACCTACGAGCCCGA
>NZ_JAQIBU010000276.1 GCF_027858935.1 Oleiagrimonas sp.
CCGGCGCCGCGGGACGCTTCAACATGGGCCTGGTGATCTCCACCGGCATGGCCATCGGCACGCTGTTCACCCTGTTCGTGGTGCCCGCCTTCTACCTGCTGCTTTCCACCGACCACCACAGCGACAAGCCGCAAACGCAAGCGCTGCCGCCACCCGTATCGGCCTGATACCGATGCAGCCCACGCTACGCCATCGTGATGCCGCACGCTCCACGATCGATGCACTTGGGAGCCTCACCCCGTGGCCTGGTCGGCCTCGGGGCTGAAGCCCTCGTGCTGACGGGTCCGATTGCAGAGGATCTGGATCTACTCGAAGATGACCAGGGAGCCCGCCGCAGATCCTCTGCACGCGTTTGCGCAGCTGCTCCTTGCTTCAGGCTGCCGGGAAGGCCCGGTCAGCGCATCGACACGACCGTTGTCGCGTCTCCACGCTCAACATCGGGAACCTTCATGATCGATCCGCACAAGCTCGAGCGCATGCAACATCACCTGGCTTCGCTGGGCCTCAAGCGCTCGTCCATTTCGCCGCCGATCCACCGACTGGCCTGGCGCATGGGGTTCAATATCGAACCCCCACTGTTCGCACCGTTCCGGGTCAATGTCGTGTTCTTCGGTACCTACTTCGGTGCCGTGTGGGGCCTGTTCATGTGGGTGTTCATCTGGAAGAACATGTCGATCCCCGTGGCACTTGGCGCGGCCTTCCTCGCCGGACTGCTGTTCGGCCTGGGCATGGCCTGGTACTTGCGCAAGGTCGCACGCTCGCTCGACCTGCCCGCGTGGTCGCAGTACACCGGCGACAATGCGCAAAGGCCCTCGTGACGGTGGCGATGCATCCATGAGCATGCGTCTGGTGGGTGTGAATACAGGTCGGCCGGCCGAGGTTCGGCACGGCGACCAGCGCATTCGCACCGGGATCTTCAAGCATCCGGTGATGGGCCCGGTCCGCGTGGGGATGGGCAACCTGGAAGGCGACGGCCAGGCCGACCTCAAGCACCATGGTGGCGCGGACAAGGCGGTCTATGCCTACGCGCTGGAGCGCTACGACTACTGGCGCGGCGTATTGCAGCGCCAGCGGCTGGACTACGGCGCATTCGGCGAAAACCTCACCATCGCCGGCCTGGATGAGTCCGTGCTGTGCCTCGGTGACCGGCTGCGCACCGGCAGTGCCGAGTTCGAGATCACCCAGCCCCGCGTCCCCTGTTTCAAACTCGGCCTGCGCCTGGACGAGCCGGCCATGCCGCGCCTGTTTGCGGACTACGCATGGCCGGGCGTCTACCTGCGCGTGCTGCGGGAAGGCATGATCGAAGCGGGCGACACGGTGCATCTGATCGCGCGGGAACCGCGACGGGTCGCGATCCGCCCCCTGTTTCAGGCCTACCTGAATCCCCGGGAGCAACAGGCCGAACAACTGATGCGACAGGCACTGGAGGTACCCGCGCTGTCCGCGGAATGGCGCCGGCACCTGCGCCAGCGACTGACGGTCTAGCATCGCGACCGCGCGCCGGGAATGCCGCCGGTGGATGAACGCCACCGGCGGCGCGGGATTACATCGTGACCGGCTCGACCTTGACCGGACCGCCAACCATCAGCGTGGGGGCACCTGCGGCGTAGCCGACCTTGTTGTAGGCGGCGACGTCACCGGCCTCAAGGGCGTTGAAGCGCTGCAGCGTGTCCTGGACCCGGGCGTCGATCTGCTGTTGTGTCTGGAGCAGCTGGGGCGGAGGCATCTGGCCGTTCAGACCATAGGCGCCACTCAGGACCTCGGCGGCACCATGCAGGTCCGTGAGCTGGTGCAGTTCGTCCTCCGTAACCCCGTGCTGCACCTTGGGGTTGTAGATCCCGTCCTTGAATGCGCCGAGTTTCTTGCCCAGGGCCCTGGCCTGTTTCACGGCCGTGGCGTACCGCGGCTGGTCGCCCGCGCTGTGCTCGAAGGTTTGCAGGGTGGCCTGCATCGCCGTGACCCGGTTGAGCACCTCATCGATCGCACTGAGTTCGTTGCGCGCATGCAGGGCATGCTGCAGGGCCACCTTTTTCGCGGCCATCGCCGGCGCCTGGTTGGGATCGGCGCGGACCTGCACCGATTCGGTGGCGGTATGCCCACCCGCAGCCAACGTGACCTGGTAGGTCCCCGGCAGCACCTGCGGTCCGTGCGCGTTGTTGCCATCGTGCTGGTCGTGCTTGTTCTTCTCGAAATCCAGCCGGGTCGCGCCGTCGTAACGCATGTTCCAGACGTAGCGGTTCACGCCCGCCTTGGCGTTGGTGTAGCGGGTCGCGATCACGTGCCCGCCGGCATCCTTGACGGTCACGGTCACCGCGCCATGATCGGCTTTCTTGCCGGCCTTGATGGCCTTGGGCACGGCGAAGTCCACCAGTACGCCGTCCGGCGCGTTGGGCGCCGTGTAGCTGGGTTCGGCACCCTCGCCGCGCGACCAGCGGACGAACTCGGTTCCAACGCCCGGCGTGAACAGATGCAGCGGCTGGCTGGCGATGGCCTTGCTGTACTCGGCCACCGGTGCAAAGTGATCCAGCACGAAGATGCCGCGCCCGTGCGTGGCCAGCACCAGATCGCCCTGCACGAACTTCACGTCCACCACCGGCACGGTCGGCAGGTGCGCGCCCAGGCGCACCCAGTGCCCCCCGTTGTCGCGCGAGACATAGGCGCCCAGGTCGTTTCCGGCGACCAGCACGTCCGGATGCTGCGGATCCTCGCGCACCACGAACACCGGCGCCTCGGGCAGTCCGCGATCGATACGGTGCCAGCTGTGGCCGTAATCGTCGGTGCGGTAGACATAGGCATGGCGGTCGTCGGACATATGCGCGTCGAAGCCGACGTAGGCCGTGCCCGGCTGGGTTGCCGACACGCCAATCTGGTACACGCGCGCCCACTTGGGTGCCCCCGAAGGCGTCACGTTCGACCAGTGCGCGCCCCCATCGCGGGTGACCTGCACCAGGCCGTCATCGGTGCCGGCCCAGAGCACCTTGCTGTCGGACGGGGCAAGGGTCAGCGAGAGCACCGTGTCATAGGTTTCGGCACCGGACAGGTCCAGATTCACCGGGCCGCCGGAGAGCGCCTGCTTGGCTTTGTCGTTGCGCGTCAGGTCGGGGCTGATCGACTGCCAGTGCTGGCCGCCATCCGTGGACTTGAGCACGTGGTTGGCGCCGATGTAGACGGTCTTCGGATGCTGTGGATCGACCGCGATCGGGCTGGTCCAGTTGAAGCGGTACTTTTCCTGGGTGGTCGGGATATCGTTGACGAAGACCGGACTGTGCAGGTACGGCATGATGAAGTCGCTGCGCTTGCTGTCGCGATGGAACAGCACGCTGGCGCCGTCCTCGGCATCGGCGTAGATCAGGTTCGGATCCGAGGGCGCCGGCACCACATACTCGCCGTCGCCGCCGATCACGTTGAACCAGTCCGCGCCACCGACGACATGGTCGGCCAGGGAGCTGGACGGCCCGCACCAGCCGCTGTTGTCCTGCAGCCCGGCGCACAGCATGGCCGGCGTGTGGTTGTCCGCGGCGACCATGTAGTCCTGTTCGATCGGCATGCCGTCGAGGAAACGCCAGCTCTTGCCGCCGTTCTGACTGAGATAAGCCCCGCCGTCGTTGCCCTGCAACATGCGTTTCGGATTTGTCGGGTCGATCCACAGTGCGTGATGGTCCACGTGCACCGATTTGTCCAGCACATGCGCGGTCTTGCCGCCATCGTCCGAGACCATCAGGTGGAAAGACAGGAAATAGACCTTGTCGGCATCCACCGGCGACACCTCCAGACGCGAGAAATAGAACGGCCGCACGTCCAGCGCGTGGTTGTCGCTGACTTCATTCCAGTGATCGCCCAGATCGTTCGAGACGAACAGCAGGCCCTTGCCCGGCTTGGTTTCGATCAGCGCATACACCCGCTGGGCGTCGCTGGGCGCTGTGGCCACAGCGATCCGACCCAGCGGCCCTTTGGGCAGGCCGTGATCGGTCAGGTGCGTCCAGGTCTTGCCGCCGTCGAGCGAGCGCCACAGCCCGCTGCCCTTGCCGCCGTCGACCAGGTTCCACGGATGGCGCACCACCTGCCATGTGGCCGCGAACAGCACTTCCGGGTTGCCCGGCGCCATGGCCAGATCGATCGCACCCGTGGTGCTGTTGACGAACAGCGTCTTGTGCCATGTCTGTCCGCCGTCGGTGGTCATGTACACGCCACGCTCGGGATTGGGGCCCCAGGCATGACCGACCGCCGCGACCACCACATGGTCCGGATTGTGCGGATCGACGATGATCTTGCCGATCTGGCCGACGTGCTTCAGGCCCATGCGCTTGAAGGTCTTGCCGGCGTCGGTGGAGCGGTAGACGCCGGCTCCGTCCATGATGTCGTTGCGGATGTTGGGCTCGCCCGTACCCACCCAGACCACGCTGGGGTTGGAGCGTGACACCGCGATGGCACCGATGGACGCGCTGGC
>NZ_JAQIBU010000046.1 GCF_027858935.1 Oleiagrimonas sp.
GCGCGAGCACGGCAGCGTGCTGACGCTGATGTTCAAGCACAGCTTCACCAACGGCATGACATGGAACGTGGACACGCGCGATGTCTGGCACACCGATTCGGCGCGCGGTTACGACGTCATATCGATCAGGCCTGACCTGATGCACGTCGGGCGTCGCGCCCGCGGCCAGATCAACAAGCGCCGTTACGACTATCTGGACACCAACTTGCAGATGCCGTTCAAGCTGTTCGGTTTTGGCCACAAGATGGTCGTGGGCATGACCGAAGGACGCGTCGACAACACCTTCGATCGCCTGCAGTTTTTCAATGCTCCCGCGACCGGTCCGACCTCGCTGGACATTGCCATCTACAACCCGGTCTACCACCAGGTGCCACCGCTCTGGCAGCTGCCGCTGGCCAACAGCCCGAAGTCACTGAATGACCGCAACACCCAGATCCACAGTTTCGGCGCCTATTTCGACGACATGATTACCTTCACACAGCAGTGGAAGGCGGCCGTCGGCTTGCGCTACTCGAGGCTGAGCCAGACTTACGACGAGACCTTCCCTGAAGTGCCCGGCCTGACCGCTAACAGCAGCAAGACCAACACCAAGTTCCTGCCGATGGCCGGCCTGGTCTACCAACCGGACCTGCATTGGAGCTATTACCTCAGCTACAGCACCTCGTTTGTCCCGCCACCGCCGCAGGCCATCAACGCGCAAGGCGTGAATGACTTCATCCCGACGTCGGCCAAGCAGTTTGAAATCGGCACCAAGACCAACTGGTTCGACAACCGGCTACGCACGACCTTGGCGTTCTATCAGATCAACGAAAAGGATACGCTGAGCCATTCGCATTGCGCGATCGGCACCTGCTATCAACAGGTCGGCAAGGCTCGATCGAAGGGCGCCGAACTGGAGGTCAACGCACAACCCATGCCGAACTGGCAGATCACCGCCGGCTATTCGTACACGGACGCGCGCATCACCAGTTCGACCAACCCGGCGGAGATCAACACCCGCCTTCCCGACGTGCCGGTGAACAGCGAGCATCTGTGGTCGCGTTACGATTTCGAATCCAGTGTCCTGCAGGGCGTCGGATTCGGCGTGGGCATCATCCACAACGGCCAGCGCGAGGGTGTCACTCCGAAAAAATTCAACGAGGTCATCCTCAAGCTGCCTGCCTATACTCGCGTGGATGCGGCGCTGTACTACGAAAAGGCGAGCTACAGCCTGACCTTCAAGGTGGAGAACATATTCGACACCACCTACTACCAGAGCGCGGGCTTCAACGGGGACATCAACCTGCTTCCGGGCAACCCCCGCTTGATCACGCTCTCGGCGCGGTTCTTCTTCGAATGATGACGTACCTCGCATCCAGGCGACCTGCCCGCGCGCGGGCAGGTCGGTCCCTCGCGCTTCTCGCCGCGCTTTTGGTCTCGGCAGGAGGGTTTATTCCATGGGCCTGGTCGGCTCCGCCGCCCACCGTCCTGTGGCAGTTGCCCGTCGCACACCGTCATCCAGCGCAAACGCCGGCGCAGAAACTCAGCGGTAAGCAGGAGGGGCGGGACCTGCCCACGCCGGACATCCTGCAACCGACGCTGGATCCGAGGTTGACGGTCTACCAGCCCCGCTACAGCGAGGCGCTGTCGGGCACGATCCGCATCGAGTCCTCTGACATCCTGCCCCGGTTGGTGCACTCGTGGATTCGAGCGTTCGCGCGTTTTTACCCGCACGTGCGGATCCAGTTCGGTCCACCGTACGAAGGTAGCCACGCCGCCCAGGACCTGATCGCGGGGAAGATCACCATCGCCATGGTTTCGCGCGAGCTCAAGCCCACCGATGTCAGCCAGTTCACCGCGCGCTATGGCTATGCGCCGACCAGCGTCCCGGTTTCGGGTGGCTCCTACCGTCAGTTCGGTTTTCTCGACGCGGTGACGGTGATCGTGAACCAGGCCAATCCCGTCAAGCAGTTGAGCAAACGCCAGCTTGACGCGATTTTTTCCTCGTCTCACCTGCGCGGCGATGTTCCGGTACGGCGATGGGGCCAACTCGGCGCCACCGGGGCCTGGAAGGACCGGCCCGTGCATGTCTATGCGATCAAGCCCTGGAATGGTTTCGAGGAGTTCTTTCGCCAGCGGGTGCTGGACGCCAGGGGCAAGCGTGGCCACTGGCGCCATGATATTCATCTAGCGCCGACGGTATTCCCGATCGCCGGCCAGGTCGCCGCCGATCCGGACGCCATCGCCTACACTGGGCTGGCTTTCGTCGATGCCCCGGTCAAGGTGATCGCCGTCGGCAACGGCGATACGGCCGTGTCCCCGACCTACGCTAACGTGGCGTCGGCGCGCTATCCGTTGAGCCGCCTGATCTACGCCAACGTCAACCGCAAGCCGGGCAGGCCGCTGCCGACTGACGTGGCCGAATTCCTGCGTTTCATCCTCAGCCGCCAGGGCCAGGCCGCGGTGCGCCATGAAGGCATCTTCCTGCCGCTGCGCGCCGGACAGGTGCAGGCAGCGAGACAGGTCGAGGGTCCGCCGGACAGGAGTAAGTCCTCATGATGCTCGCGAAGCTTGCACCGGGCTGCTGGCGGCGGATGTCGCGCGTGCTCGTGGTCCTCGCCGGACTCATGCTGGTGGCGCCGGTCATGGCCGACCCGTCGTTCCCATTCCACATGCTGCGCACGCTGACTGTTCCGGGCAACGGTCCCGCGCAGGCGGTGGCCTTTCTGCCCGGCGGGAACGTCGCATTCGTGGCCGCTGGCCATGAGGTATCGGCGTATGCCTCGGACAATCCAAGCCCTGAGGCATCCCAGGTCGTCGCGGGTACCGTCACCGGTTTAGCGGTTGCGCCGGGCGGCAGGTTCCTCTACGCCGTGACCCGGGCCCCCGCGAAAGTCCTGGTCATGGACCCGAGCACGCTCAAAGTCATCCATCGCCGTGCCCTGCATGGTGGTTCGCCCGATGCCGTCTTTGAGGATGCGGCCACGCATGCCCTGTATGTCGTCGACGGCGCCGCGCGCGAGATCATGCGCATATCGCCGAGCACGCTCGAGATCGAATCCAGGGTCCGTTTGCCGCGCACACTCGGGCAGGTCGTGCCCAACGCGCGCGGGCGCCTGTATGCAGTAGCGCCCGGACATGGCGGCGTCTATGCCATCGATGCACGCACCATGCGGCGACTCCCCAGCTACGCCACGCCGCACTGCACGCCCAGCGGCGCGCTGGCACTGGACACAGTGGGTCGCCGGTTGTTCGTCGGCTGCCGCTCCGGCACGGTGGCGATCCTGGACACCGACATGGGCTTCGTGTTCCGGCGCATCCAGGCGGGTTCCGCGCCAGGCACGCGCGCGGTGTTCGCCTTCCACCCCGCGTCCGGTTCGGGCTGGAAGGGCGGAATGTTCATGGTCGCGGCACGCCATCTCCAGGCGGTGAGAATGAACGCATTCGTGCGCTATGCCTACGGCGGGATGATGGCTCTGCCGGGCGTTGCGCGCTCCATCGCACTGTCGCCCGCCGACGGGCAGATATGGGTCGGCGTCGCCGCATCTGCCGCGCCGGATGCCGGTCCGGCACGCGTAGTGGTGTTTGGCAGCAACGGAGGTCGTCCATGAAGCGCAGTGGATTGTGGGTCCTCATCCTTGGGCTTGCGGGCGTGTGGACTTGCGCCGCCGCGCATGCCCCGGCTCGCATGTTGCCGCGCTCGGCCCTACACGGCATGAAGGTGACCCTGGTCGAGGGAAGCGCTGCGCGTGAAAAGGGCAGCGACGATGCTCTGGTCGCGCGGCACCTCGAGTCGATGGGATTTCGCGTCAAGCAGGTGCCGGATACCGCGCCGGTATCCGTGGCGGCGGGCAGCAACCTGGTGGTGATTTCGTCCACCGCGGATGTGTCCGTGCTGGGCGACAAGTACAGCCACCTTGGGGTCCCCGTGTTCACCTGGAATACCTGGGACTATCCGCACCTGGGACTGACCGGACCGGTCCTGCACAACGACTTCGAGATCATCGATCCGGTGCAGCATTATGCGCAGAGTTTCGCCATCCTGTATGCCTATGGCGCCAACCTGACGTCGTCGATCAGCCGGGCGGTAGGACTAAAGCCTCAGCTGTTCGGTACCCTTTACCTGGAGCCCGGCAGCGCAGGGTGGGGGCGGCCCGGGCCCGGCGGGACGGTGATCGCCGATTACGACGGCACGCCGCACAAGGCCGCGATCTTTACTTATGAACGCGACTCCACCTTGGCCAACGGCAAGCCGGCGCCCGCGCGGCGCGTGGCCTTCTACCTGCGCAGCGACAATTTCCATTTGCTGACCTCGACCTCCGGTCCGCCCAGCCACGATACGCACATGCGCCAGTGGGCGATCGGGCTGAAGCTATTCGACGCCTCGATTCGCTGGGCAGTTTCGCCACCGGCCCGGCCGACGGGCGTGACCCCGGGCTCGATCGAGGCCGCGCTTCGCCGTCAGGCAGCCGCACACAAGACGATCGTGTTCGTCGAGCGCGTACACGGCGGCGAGGGCCGGCCTTCGGATGAACACATGGTCGCGCACCTGCGCAGCCTTGGCTTCAACGTGCGCGTCACCGACCAGACCGAGCCGCAATCGGTTGCGCATGGCGCCGGACTGGTGATGATTTCGTCCACCTGCTCGAAGTACAAACTGGCCAACAAGTACGCCAATATCGACGTGCCGGTGCTCTCGTTGGAGGGCCTGCTTTCCGACGCGCTGCACTTCAGCGGGCGCAACCGCTACATCGACTACGGTGAACACGGCGAGGAGAAGGAAAGCGACGATCCCCCCGAAAGCTGGCTGAACATTGTCGGCGCCTGGAGCCCAATGGCCGCCGGCCTGGCAGACGGTCCGGTTCGCTTCACCCGCCATTCGGGCGTGCTGAAATGGGCCACGCCGTTCCCGGATGCGCAGGTCATCGCGACCATGACCGGCGAGCCCTGGGAGGCGGCGATCTTCGGTTATCCCAAGGGGTCGCTGATGGCCGACGGTTTCATTGCCCCGGCACGACGCGCGTTGCTGCCCATGGACAATCCAACCTATAACGACCTCACGCCGCAGGGCAAGGCGCTTTTCGATGCAGTGGTGTTATGGACGCTGGGCGGCTCGGCCAGGTAGCCGGGTCGCTCCTCCCGTGAAGCGCGCAGCGTTGAGCCATCGGCTGGCCCTACTTGCCATGTTCGGCTGCGGCCTGGCGACGCCTGTCGCGGCACGACCACATCCGTCGGCGTTGCGCTGCATGGGTGCCTCGACCATGCAGCATCTGGTCGCGGCATGGATGCAGGCTGCCCAGGCAGGATGGCCAGCCAACCACAGCAAGGTTCTGGGTGGATCGCGCTTTTCCGCCACGGGCGTACAAGCGGCGCTGCGCGGAAAGGTCAATTGCGTGACCTTCGCGCGCGAGCCGTTCCCAGCCGAGGTGCGCGGATATCAGCATCGCTTCGGCGCCGCACCGATCCTCATCCCGGTGGCTCAGGGCAGCGAAAGGACCCCGCACGGCACGTTCGCCCTGGCGGTGTTTGTGAACCGGTCCAACCCCCTGCGGCGTCTCACGATGCGGCAGTTGCGCCGGGTACTCGGTGCCGATCCCGTCTCTGGGTCGGCAGTGCGCACCTGGGGCGAGCTGGGTGGCAGTGGTGCGTGGCGTCAACGTCCTGTGCACGTCTATGGCATGCAGCCGATGCGCGCCACGGGCAACCCGCCGGGAATTGTGAATTTCCTGCAGATCAGGGTTTTACGCGGATGGCCTTGGCGCAAGGACCTGCGGGTGCGCACCGATACCCCCCGTGCAAGCGCGCTGACCCGGATCGTACGCGCGGTGGGGTCTGACCCGGATGGCATCGGCTACAGCGGCATCGGTTATGCCGATCCGAGCGTGGCAAAGCTGGCGATCGCCAAGCACGCGGACGGGCCATATTTTCTGCCCGCCCCAGGCAACGTGAAAACCGCGCGTTATCCGCTGGCGCGTCTCATCTACCTCGGTTTCACGCCAGACATCGATGGCCAAGCCAAGCGAGCCGCCTGTCGCTTGGTGTCGTTGGCCCTGGGTCCCACCGGCCGCAGGCTGGATGCGAGCGATGCCATGCGCTTTCTGCCGCTCACTGCCACCCAGACCCGGGTATCCAGGGGGCTGGCGCACCGCACCCTGGGTTGTGCACTGCATGTGCCGCCCGCCGGTCCCGCAGTCCGGCGGCCGCCGGGTACGACGAACTTGGACGCGTCCACCCTGACGATCATCGGCTACAACGACATGGCCGGCATGGTCCGGCTCTGGAATCGCGCCTTCGCGCGGCATCATGCTGGCGTGCGCTTCATCGTCCGGCTGCAAGGCACGCGGACTGCGCCCGGGGCACTGGCCGACGGGACCAGCCAGCTGGCGCCGATGGGCGCGCCGTTCTCCGCGCGCGAGCGGCGCGCATACCTTGCTCAGCAGCCGTCCGGACCGGTGGGCTTGCGAGTTGCACATGCCAGCAACGACCCGCGTGCGCGATCCTCCCCGATCGCCCTGTACGTGCATCCCGGCAATCCACTGCGACAGGTGACCCTGGACCAGCTCAGGCGGGTGTTCACCCGCGCCTCGGCGTCGAAAGGCCGCACCTGGTCCATGCTGGGCCTGGATGGACACTGGGCCACGCGCACGATCGACGTGTGCGGGCTGGCGCCGAACACCGCGCTGGGCCGCTACATGATCCGCCGTCTGCTGCATGGCGGCCGCTTCGCGCATGGCTACCTGGCGTTTTCCGAATCCGCCGGAGCCGTGCGCCAGGCGGCCACGGATCGCGACGCGCTGTGTTTCGGCGACCTCAACGACACGCGGACCACGGCAAGACGCCTTGCCATCGTCGCGGGGCCGGGCCGCACGGTCTACACCGGGACCCGCGCGCAGATTCGCTCTGGGGACTATCCGCTGGATCGCTTCCTGTATCTCTATGTTCGCAATGACGTGGCGGCCAGTCCCCGGGGCGGCCTGGTCTGCGCCTACCTGGATATGGTGCTCTCGGCCCGTGGGCAAGCGCTGCTGGCGACCGCTCCGCCCGGTTACATCCCCCTGGATCGACGCGAGTTGCGCCATCAGCGCACCCGGCTGCGTGGCCTCGGTTGCACCCGGATTCACGGAATGGTGTCCCCAACGGGTCGTTGACACACGGCGTGGAAGCATGACGGCGGCTTATGCCCGGCAGCGGCAATACCTAAGGAATGTCTGATCAAACGGCCGAAGTGTCTACGGTACCGAGGCAAGTCCAAAGCGTGGTGGTTTAAGTCCGCGATAGCGCTGCGCCAGAGGTGCCAACTGCGGATCCAAGGACGCGAAGGCATAAAATGCGTCGAGATCCACATCCAGACCCAGAATGTGTCGCAGTACGGTGGTTGCGTAGGCACGTGCGCGGGGTTGTTCACTGGCTGCACCTTGCAGGCTCACAATCAAGTGGGGTTTGGCGGGACTGCCGCGCTGAGAAACTTCGGCCAGCAACGCCGTCTTGCCCATGGCGAAGCAGCGGCGATAGGTCACGCCGTCCCAGGTGTCGATCCGATTGCCTGCTTGACGGGGTAGCGCCCAGACAGTCAGATCCAGGCGGAAAGGCGCACGCGTCTCAAGCTTCATGTTGATGTCGGTGCAGGAAGGACCGCAACGCCACGGCGTTGTTGTGTACCTCGTCCCTGGCGGCATACAACAAGGTGATGTGCTGGTGAAGGACGAGTTGCGCGCGCAACTCGCCGACCGCTTCAGGCGCTGCATCGAGCTCAGCAAAATAGCGTTTTTGAAACGCCTCCCATTGGGCTGGATCGTGATCGAACCAGTGACGCAGGGCATCGCTCGGCGCCACGTTTTTCAACCACAGATGGACTGCAGCTTCATCTTTGCTCAGACCACGCGGCCACAATCGATCCACCAGGATGCGCATGCCGTCTGCCTGAGCCGCCTTTGTGTAAATCCGCTTGAGCGTGATGTTGGACACGACTGCTTTACCCTTCCCGTTGCTCTGACGGGCTGCTGTAAGGTCACGCTTCGCAGACTCCGCCTCGGATCCTATGTACCGCATCGGGGGGTCTACCTCGTTCACTCGAGTTTTTCCAGGAAGCCCCACCTGGGGGAAGAAAAATGTCATGAAACAACGACGTCACGTGTTTTGATGACGTCCACAAGCGGTTTCGAGCATCAATGTCAGAACACGTGCGGCGCAAGAAAACCCATAGGCTGCTTGGTAATGGCGACACTGACAATGTAGGCGAATACCAGCATGGCGACGACCCAGGCGGCGCGCGCGACAAGACGCGAGCGCCGGTAGTGCAGCGCCACCATGCCGAACGCGACATAGGCCACCAGGCCAAGTACTTTGGCGGTCAACCAGCCGCTGTTGACGAACGGGTATTGGTGAATAAAGACGGCCAGGGTCAATCCACTTGCCAGCAGCAGCGTGTCCACGATATGCGGCATGATGCGCAGCCAACCCCACAGCGCTCGGCGCGTTCCGGTGAACAACCACAGTCCGCGACCGAAGAACAGGCTGAAACTCAGCGCGACGCAGGTGACGTGCAGCAGTTTGATCCAGCTATACACAGCATCTCCCGGTTTGTTCAGGCTCTTTCCGCGCGACAAATGTCGGTGTGCGGGGCGTCGCATGCCTTGATATGAGTCAAGGATACAAGCCGGTGTACTGCATAATCTGGAGTTCCGTTCATCCGAACCTATTTGGTTCTGCGATCATGCCTGTCGAACCCACCTCCCATCGGCAACGTCAACGTTGGATCATAACGGTTGCGCCGCACCGGCTGTTTTTCCTGGGGGGTGCGCTGCAGTTGGTCTGTGTGCTCGTATTCTGGCTGGATGTGTTGATCGGCTGGTATCTGCCTGTATGGGCGCCTCCGTCGCTCACGGTCGCGGCGCCGTTGGCTCACGTGTTCCTGATGTTGTACGGGCTATTCACGTTTTTCGTGTTCGGTTTTCTGTTCACGGTGTACCCGCGCTGGCTGCAGACTGCCATCGTGCCGAGATGGCGATACACGACCATAGCCATCATGCTGAGCAGTGCCATGGCTTGCTTCTACGTTGGTGTGTTCACCTCACGGCTGTTGGCGACCCTTGGTGTGGTGTTGTACGCGCTAGGCTGGGCCGGCGCCGTGCTGACGTTGCTGCAGGTGTGGCTCAGTTCGAGCAAGACCGACAAGCGGTTCGCGTTGTTCCCATTGACCTTTGTCATGTTCGGTCTGGTGGGTAACTGCGTCTATGCGGGCTGGTTGATCAGACCCGCGTCGACCCTGTTTGACCTCACCCTTGCAGTCGGACTGTGGCTGTATCTGGTGCCGCTGATTGTCGCGGTAAGTCATCGCATGATTCCATTTTTCAGCAGTTCTGTATTGAAGCCATACACCATCGTCAAACCGAGCTGGACGGTTCCCGCGATGCTGGTTTGTGTGCTTCTGCACGGGGCACTGGATGTGACCGGAAATGCACAATGGACCGTACTCGCAGATTCTCCGCTGGCCGGAATGGCCATATGGCACAGCTGGCGCTGGGGCCTGATGCGCAGCTTGCGGATCCCATTGCTGGGAATGCTTCACGTAAGTTTCTTCTGGCTGGGAATTTCCATGCTGCTGTATGCAGCGCAGAGCCTGCTCCGGCTGTCTGGAGCAGGCTTCGACCTTGGGCTGGCTCCGCTGCACGCCCTGGGTATCGGGTTTATTTCCGGCATGGTGATCGCGATGGCGTCGCGGGTAAGCCTTGGGCACTCCGGGCGTGCCCTGGTGGCTGATCGCGTGACGCTGTGGGCCTTTGCCATCCTGCAATTCGTTGCGGTTCTTCGGATATTGGCCGAAGTGCCGCCATTTGTGCACCATCGGGCGAGCATGTGGCTGATCTTGACGGCAGGCGCGGTGTGGCTGATCGCACTGGTGCCGTGGAGCATGCGGTTTGCTGGCGTCTATTTCGCGCCACGCGTGGATGGTGTCCCGGGCTGAACAAAAATTCTCAAGTCAGCTGCTGCTGCAGCTTTGCGCTGTCCAGCACATGGATGACGTCGCCACGCACGCGTATGAGGCCGCTGTTTTCCAGCTCTCGGAACAGTCGTGACAATGTTTCCGGCTGCATGGCCAGTTGCGAGGCGATCACCGCTTTCCGCGCCGGCAACTTGATGACGTGTACGTTGGCACCGGGCGTGATCTGGTGCAGAAGATAATGCACGAGGCGATAACGGGTGTTCTGGATGGTCAGCGACTCAATCTCGTCCAGATGGCGCTGGGTCCGCAGCACCATCTGCTGAAACAGCTTGCGGCAGGTGACGAACGATGTTTTCAGAATATCGAGATAAACCCTGCGATCCACACCCAAGATCGTACTTTCGACTACCGCCTCGGCGTTGACCGGGTAACGCGGTGGCTCCATGAACAGGATGCCCTCGGCAAAGCTTTGCTTCGGCATCACCAGCCCCATCACTTTCTGGTGTCCGTCACGGGACAGTCGATACAGTTTGATCTGGCCGCTCTCGAGCCACCAGAACTGATCCGCGCGATCCCCCTGCATGAAGAACGCTTCACCGGCAGCCAGCTTGCGTGTACGGCTGTGTTCTAGCAGCCGTCGACGTTGCTCGTCATCCAGCCCGTCAAACAGGTAATGGCCTTGCAGGTCGTGAGGACTTGTGTTCATTGATACATCCGCAATCGTACGGTCGTGAAGCGGCTGTCTGTCTAGTTCGCAAGTTGGAAGAACTGGTTTTTTCTTCATTGCGGCATGCTCCAGCAGACGCATGCCGCAAATACGCAAGGCGCCATGTCGCCGTTTCGGACCACGGTTGAGCAACAACTTAGCACGCCAACTGCTACGCACCGATTTACCGTCCAAAGTCTCCGCGCTGCTTGTACTTGCATCCATAAAAACCGAAAGCTACAGCTACGGTTGCGGTGTATTGATGTGTGTCCAGGGCCCGTGTCTCATGCGTAATCAGCAAGCAAACCAGCGATGAAAAATCGTTTCGCCGTGCCCCAAGTCCATTTCGAGGTCATCAGTTGGCAAGGGCGCCGCATTGTCTGTTGCCATGCGATGGACTGGATGCCGATATTCGCGCATGAAAATCACGATCCTCGCGTCCGCAGTGGCACACATCGGCCACATGGTCAGCGCGAGCTGTAAATTTCCGCCCGAGGTTTCAGCGGGGTCGCCGTCCAGGAGACCTCTCGATTTGCGATGAAAGACGAGCAACACCACCGCCTTGCAGACCCACATGGTCCGATGGGAAATGCGTATGCGTGAAGGCGTGCAATACCCTGCGACAACTTGTCAATGCCTGTTTCAACTATCCCTGATCCAGATCAGCCGGATTGCGCGGGTAGCACCTAGGATTTGCCGAGTTCCACTTTGGCAAACAGGAATGTCATGAGCCCAACTATCCTCACCTCAGGCCGTGCCGGCCCCCAGGATCGCATCAGCAAAGTTCTGATCTGGATTTTGCTGTTCGTCGTCGTAGCTTGCTGGCTCGGCATGGCAGCAGCCACCCGCAGCACGTACCAGCAGGCTGCTCCGCTACCTCAACAGATGGTCACCAACAGTGGCACCTCAGTGATGAGCTATGCCGATATTGTGGCTGGCAAGTCGGGCTTCCAGAAAGCAGATCTGATGGACTATGGAAGTCTTTACGGCATGGGATCCGCCTTTGGCGAGGACTACACAGCCGAGTACCTCGTGCAGCTGGCCAAGGAAGTCCGAAACAACCTGGCGCTTGCACGATACGGCAAGTCTTTCGATGCACTTAATGCTGATCAGCAGCCAAGTGTCACGAACGGTATGCGCGATGAGCTGCATGGTATCGACCTGAGCAAGGCGCAGGTGGTACTGCCCGACGCAGTGGCCAAGGCCATCGAATCGCTGCGCCCGCGCATAGCAACTTCGCTGCTCACCAATGACTTCAGCAAAGGCTATACGGGTGCGCGTGCACTGGACCCGACCAGCGCCGGTCAAACGGCAAACTTCCTGCTCTATTCGTCGTTGACAACGGTGGCGCGTCGTCCCGGAAAGGACTACTCGTGGACCAGCAATTGGCCGTCCGAACCGCTTGTCGGAAATGCCCCCACCAAGGCAACTTTCGTATGGACATGGGCTTCGTTCACCATGGTGTTTTTTGCCATCGGCGCGGTGCTGGTAATTTTCAGACTGTGGATCGAGCCGAAGGCGGACAACGAAACCTTCGAGCCAGTGCTGAACAAGTTCATGACGCCTACACCCAGCCAGAAGGCGCTATGGAAATACTTCCTGGTGGTCGCTGGTGTGCTGCTGGTGCAAATTCTTGCCGGCTCGATCATGGCGCACTACTACACTGATCGGGTCAGCTTTTACGGCATCGATGTGGGCAAGTGGCTACCGTTCGCGTTCCTGCGCAGTGTGCATTTGCAGGCACCGATCGTATGGATTGGCGTGAGTTGGATCGGTGCGGGCCTGTTCCTGGCGCCGATGATCGGTAAACGCGAGCCCAGCGGGCAGAAGCTGCTGGTCAACCTGATCTTCTGGGTTCTGGTGACAATCGTGGCCGGTGCGCTGATCGGCGATTACTTGGGCATCATGGGACTGGTCCACACAAACTGGTTCTGGTTTGGCAACCAGGGACTTTCGTACCTGGAGCTGGGGCGCTTCTGGCAGATCCTGTTCTTTGTGGGTCTGGCCGTGTGGTGCCTGGTGCTGCTGCGTGCGTTCCTGCCTACCCTCAAGACGCTGTTCAGGCAGAACGGCGGCTCGCTTTACGGGTTGTTCCGGATTGAGCACCTGTTGTGGATAAGCACGTTGACGGTCGCCTTGTTCTACGTGTTCGGCATGATCCCGCTGACCTCGCCCAACCCTTCGTTTTCTATCACCGACTTCTGGCGTTGGTGGGTGGTACACCTGTGGGTAGAGCTGGCGTTCGAGCTGTTCACCGCGGCTGTTACCGGCTACTTCCTGATGGCGCTTGGACTGGTGTCGCGGCAGATGGTCGAGCGTGCGGTACTGTTTGAATGGGTGCTGATTTTCATCGGCGGCGTGCTCGGCACAGGTCATCACCTGTATTGGGCCGGCGAGCCAGGGCTGTGGGTCGGCGTGGGCAGCATGTTCTCCTTCGTCGAGGTGCTGCCGCTGGTGCTACTGGTGCTCGAAGCGATCGACCAGCATCGTCATATCCGGCAGAAAAGGGACTTCCCGTACAAGCTCGCCTATCTGTACATCCTCGGTGCGGCGTTCTGGAACTTTGTCGGTGCCGGCGTGTTTGGCGGCGGCACGCTGAATGCACCGCTGGTCAATTATTACGAGCACGGTACCTTCCTTACCCTCAACCATGCGCACACTTCGATGTTTGGTGCCTTCGGTCTGCTGGCCATCGGTTTGCTCTACATGGTTTTACGCTATCTCAACGGCGATCGTCCGTGGAATGATCGAGCGGGTGTTTGGGCGTTTTGGCTGTACAACAGCGGTGTGGTGATGTGGATCGTGCTGAACTTCTATCCGATCGGCTGGCCTCAGCTCGAGGCGGTCTACACGCATGGCTACGCCTACGCGCGCAGCATGCAGTTCTACAACACCACCACGTTCTGGCAATGGATGCGCATGCCCGGCGATATCGTGTTCGCAGCAGGTGCCTTGTTGATGACCTGGGATTTCATCGTCAAATTGATTGCCCAACGTAAGTCGCCTGCGGTTGGAGTAACTGCGCTCGACGGAACTCCGACCCAAGCCGGTTCGAGTTCATGATTTCAGATCTATGATGAATCCACGAAACGCTTGTTCTTAACCTTCACGTACCTTTCAAGGAAGGAAACCCATGCCATGAGAAACCATCAAGATGGCAATCAACATTCGCTGAGCCCCCAGGATCCATCCAGACGGCATTTTGTCAGCGCTGCAGGAGCGGGCGTGGCGATGCTTGGCCTGGGCGGGCTGGCCGTACAAAATCGCGCCATGGCCGCAGGTCATGCCGGGGCCTTGCCACATGCCGGGAAGTCCGACATCAGCGGCGGACTGTTACGCGCTGACACCGTGATTGCGGATCCAACGCGGTTACCTCCACCCATTCATCGCCAGCATGCGATTCATCACACGATCGAGCTTGAGGCACGGGAAGTACATGCCAAGCTGGATGACGGCACTGAATTCGATTTCATGACCTGGGATGGTCAAGTGCCCGGCCCCATGATCAGGGTGCGGCAAGGCGATACCGTGACTCTCACCGTGAAAAGTGCCAACGGTAACGTTCGTCCCCACAGCCTGGATATACACGCCGTTATGGGTACTGGCGGTGGGTCAAATGCAACCATGGTCGGTCCGGGTCAAAGTCGCAGTGAGTTCTTCAAGTGCACGTATCCGGGTGCATTCATCTACCACTGTGCAGTACCCAATCTGGACGAACATATCAGTCGCGGGATGTTCGGCATGATTGTGGTCGAACCGTATGACGGCCTGCCCATCGTGAATAGTGAAATCTACATTGGGCAGCATGAGATCTACACCCGTGAACCATTCGCCACCAAGGGAACGGCTCACTTCGACTACTCCAGGATGGCGGCCGAAGATCCGACTTATGTGCTGTTCAATGGTGCGGTCAACGCACTTACCGCAGATCGATTCGGTCCTGTGAAAGGGAAGGTGGGCGAGACCATGCGTGTATTCATGGTCTGCGGCGGTCCCAACCTGGGCTCGAGCCTGCATCCAATTGGTAATGTCTGGAAAGAATGTTGGCCACAAGGAGCGCTTGCCAATCCTCCGTTGCACTATATCCAGACGCAACCGGTTGCTCCTGGCAGTTGCTTTGTCGGACATCTGGATTTGTTGGTACCGGAAACCATCAAGTTGGTCGATCACGCCCTCAGTCGCGTTGCGCGTAAAGGCTTGCTTGCTGAAATTGCTGTTACTGGAACAGACAGACCGGATATCTTTAAGGAGGTATCGCCCCCAGTCTGAAGCTGCCGAACCTGCACGCCCACTTTGAGCCCATCAGGATCGACTCCGGAGGCGATCAACAGTCCGCCGTCGAAGTTCGCATCGCATTCAGTCCCCTAACAACGCCAGCCCGACTTGGCGCAAGCCTTCGGGATCCAGCAATTCGAGCTCGCGCCCCTCGCTCCTGATGAGTTTTTGAGTACGGAAGCGCCCGAGCACGCGGCTCACTGTATCGGCGGCCAAACGCAGATAGTTGGCAATGTCGCTGCGCGACATACTCAGGTGCAAGCGAGTGCCCGAAAATCCGCGTGCTTCAAAGCGGTTTGCTAAATCCACCAGGAACGCAGCGACACGTTCATCCGCGCTATGGTCGGCGGCAAGCAGGCTGGCATTGCCGAGCTCCTTGCTCAGCATCCGGAACAAGTGCTGCTGAACCACCGGCAGGCGACAGGCCAGCGCACTCATGGCGGGGAAAGAAAATCGACAGAAAAAAGCGGTATCCAGAGCCACCGCGTCACAGGGGAAATGATCTGGATAAATCGCATTGAGCCCGATCACTTCGCCGGGCAGGTAGAAACCGAGTACCTGCTCGCGGCCGTCTCTGTCGAACATTCGGGTCTTTACTGTGCCGCTCCGAACCGCGAAGATCGCACGGAATGGATCGCTGGTACGGAAGATGTGCTCACCGGTGTGGTACGGCCCGACGTGTTCGACCAGGCATTGCAGCGCAGCCAATTCAGGCTTTTGATAGCCGGCTGAGAGGCACGCGCTGGAAAACGCGCAGGTGCCGCAGAAATGCGTCTCGTCGCCATCGTCGGCAATTGAGCCTGGTAGCTCGGACAAGCGGCCTGCCTGGTTCTTGGATTGCATGGTGATGAGGCTGCCGGATCTGGGCTGCAGGTGATCAGATTACCACGCATAGTGTGCTGCCTGTGCCTCGCACAAGCCGCCCCGCTAAGCAGGCGCCACGCCTTAGCGGGCCCGGCCAAGCTTGAACGTTGAACGACTGCTTATGGCCGAACTACGCAGTCGCATCATACGGGCTGGATCGATTATGGCGCCGACGTGCTGACAGTGACCTGCTCCCCAATTTCAGGTCAAACATCAGCCTAGTAGAGTCCGTTCCCAGCAAGGGGAACGGATATGAAGAAGCGATTCACCGAGGAACAGATCCTCGACTTCCTGAAGCAGGCCGAGGCCGGCGTGCCCGTCAAGAGCTGTGCCGACGGTACGGCTTCAGCGATGCCAGCTTCTACACCTGGCGCGAAAACTTCAGCGGCATGATAGTGCCCGACGCGCGTCGGCTGCGTGAGCTGGAATCGGAGAACGGGCGCTTGAAGAAGCTGTTGGCTGAGGTCCACTTGGACATCGAGTCGCTGAAGGTGGTCGCGCGGGGAAAACGGCAAGCCCGGCGGAACGACGGGCGATGGTGGCAAGGATGCGTGAGCACACACGCATATCCTTCGCGTAGTATCGCCTGTGCAGTTTTCCACTGGGACATTACAAAGTCGTTGATGTGTATGGTGGGCCCACCAGGACTCGAACCTGGAACCAAAGGATTATGAGTCCTCTGCTCTAACCATTGAGCTATGGGCCCGCGTGCAGCGGCAAAGTGTAGCGCGTTGCGGGTGGTCGGTCAGCGTGCAGCTGTGGCCGCCTCGGCGCGGCGCGCGCGCGCGTTGCGGCGGTTGTGGTGCAGCGCGTCAGTGCTGAGGATGGCCAGGGCCAGCCAGATGATGGAAAAGCCGACCCAGTGACTGGGCGGCATGGGCTCGTGGTTGATGGCCACGGCAATGATGAACTGCAGGCTGGGCGCGAGGTATTGCATCATGCCGACCACGCTCAGCGGCAGGCGACGCGTGGCGGCGGCGAAGAAGGTCAGCGGGGCGGCGGTGACGATGCCGGTGGAGGCCATCCACAGCATGCTGCGCGCGCCGTCGCTGGTGAAGTGGGTCTGCCCGCGACTGTGCAGCCAGGCCAGCGCGCCGATGGCCAGCGGGGCCAGCAGCAGGGTTTCCACGGCCAGACTGGCGACCGCCCCGGTACGACGGCCGGCGAAGCTCTTGGCCAGGCCGTACAGGCCAAAGCTGAAGGCCAGACCCAAGGCAATCCAGGGCGGCTTGCCGTCGCCCACGGCAATCACCAGCACGGCGATCAGGCCGATGCCCATGGCCAGCCACTGCATGCGTCGCAGCCGCTCGCGCAGGATCAGCACGCCCAGGAGCACGGTCAGCAACGGGTTGGTGAAATAGCCCAGCGAGGCCTGCTGCACCTGCTGGTGGTTGGCGGCGTAGACGTAGATCAGCCAGTTGGCGGCGATCAGTGCCGCGGCCATGGCCAGAAAGGCCAGCTGGCGGGGATGGCGTATGGCCTCGACGGCCTTGCCCAGCGTGCCGGTGAAGGCCAGGATCGCCAAGCAGATCAGCAGCGTCCACAGCGTGCGCTCGCCAACGATCTCAAGATCCGAGGCAAAGGCCAGTTGCTGGAAATACAGCGGCAGCAGACCCCAGATGCCATAGCAGGCCAGGCCAAACAGCAGGCCGCTGCGGCGTTGCGCAGCGTCGTGATGGGGCGTGGAAGGCGTGGGGGACACGAAGGCTCCGGAGACAGGGTGCAACGGTTTTTACGTATGGTACGGACAGCCGGTTGCGTGCGCTGCGATGCCATGGGTCATGCAAATGGAAAACGCCCGCGATGCGGGCGTTTCCGGGTTCATGCGCATCCGTGCGGCACGTGCCCGGCCCGGGGCCGGGACACGCTGGCGGTCACTCGTGGTCGAGGAACGAACGCAGTTGCTCGGAACGGCTCGGGTGACGCAGCTTGCGCAGCGCCTTGGCTTCGATCTGCCTGATACGCTCGCGGGTCACGTCGAACTGCTTGCCGACTTCCTCCAGCGTGTGGTCGGTGTTCATGTCGATGCCGAAGCGCATGCGCAGCACCTTGGCCTCGCGCGGGGTCAGGCCGGCGAGGATGTCGCGCACGTTCTCGATCAGGCCGGTCGCGGTCGCCGCGTCGACTGGCAGGTCGACGTTGACATCCTCGATGAAGTCGCCCAGATGCGAATCCTCGTCGTCGCCGATCGGGGTTTCCATCGAGATCGGCTCCTTGGCGATCTTGAGCACCTTGCGGACCTTGTCCTCGGGCATCTCCATGACCTTGGCCAGCTCTTCCGGCGTCGCCTCGCGGCCGAACTGCTGCAGCATCTGGCGGCTGATGCGGTTGAGCTTGTTGATGGTTTCGATCATGTGCACCGGGATGCGGATGGTGCGCGCCTGGTCGGCGATCGAACGCGTGATCGCCTGGCGGATCCACCACGTGGCATAGGTCGAGAACTTGTAGCCGCGGCGGTATTCGAACTTGTCCACCGCCTTCATCAGGCCGATGTTGCCTTCCTGGATCAGGTCCAGGAACTGCAGGCCGCGGTTGGTGTACTTCTTGGCGATGGAGATCACCAGGCGCAGGTTGGCCTCGACCATTTCCTTCTTGGCGCGGCGGGCCTTGGCCTCGCCGATGGACATGGCGCGGTTGATCTCCTTGATGTCGGCCAGCGGCAGGTACAGCGCGGTGGCGATGTCGGCCAGCTTCTGCTGCTCGGCGTCGATCTCCTCGAGGTGCTTCTTCAGCGCGGGGACCCACTTCTGGCGCTTGCGCGCGAGCTCGGCGCCCCATTCAACGCGGCCCTCGTTCTCCGGGAAGATCTTCAGGAACTCGCTGCGCGGCATCCGGCACTGCTTGACCATGATGTGCATCAGGGTCCGCTCGTGGCGGCGGATGGTGCTGACCACCTCGCGCATCTTGCGCACGAAGCCGTCGATCAGCACGGACGGCAGCTTCAGGGCCAGGAAGCCCTCGGCCATCTGGTCGCGGATCTTGGTGACTTTGCTGTCGTAGATGTCGTACTTGGCGGCGGCGCGCTCGAACTTTCCGTACAGCGTGCGCAGCGACTCGATGCGACGCTCGACCTCTTCCGGGTCGGGGCCGTTGTTGACGTTCTTCTTCTCGTCCTCGTCGTCGTCCTCGTCGTCGTCGCTGGACTCGGCCTTGCTGTGCTTGTCGTGGTTCTTGTCGTCGTCGCGCTTGTTGTTGGGGTTGGTCATGACGTCGTTGGGATCCTCGACGTCGTTGAAGCCTGCAAGGATCTCGGACAGGCGCTTCTTGCCGTCCTTGTGCAGGTCGTACTCCTCCACCAGCAGCTGGATCGCCCACGGGAAGCTGGCCAGCGCGGTCTGGACCTGGAGCAGGCCTTCCTCGATGCGCTTGGCGATCGCGATTTCACCCTCGCGGGTCAGCAACTCGACCGTGCCCATCTCGCGCATGTACATGCGCACGGGGTCGGTGGTGCGTCCCACTTCCGCGTTGGCCGCCGAGAACAGCGCCACGGCCTCTTCGGCGGCGGTGTCGTCGTCGTTGCCGGTGGCGGCATCGGGATTGATCATGTCGCTGTCGGGCGCGGACTCATGCACTTCGATGCCCATGCCGTTGATCATCGAGATGATGTCCTCGATCTGCTCCGAATCGACGACGTCTTCGGGCAGGTGATCGTTGACTTCGGCATAGGTCAGATAGCCCTGCTCACGACCCTTCGTGATGAGCTGCTTGATCTCTGACTGCTGCTGGTGCGACTTGTTGTTTTCCATAGACGTAACCGCGGGACCCGGAACCGTTCAGTGTATCAGATGGTGATGAATTGACCAGTGTTCAAGTGAAAAAATCCGATCGTCCGGCGAAGCAAAAAATATGCCTGACAAGGATTTGCGATCGCCGATACCGGCACGGCCACGACGATCGATCGGCCGTGTTCAACGGGCTTCGAGCCAGAAGGTCACGGGCCCGTCATTGGTCAGCCGTACTTCCATATGGGCACGAAAACGTCCGGTTTCCACCCCCGGGTGCGTGTCTCGGGCCAGTTCGACCAGGCGGTCGAACCATTGCCGGGCATGTTCCGGGCTGGCGGCACGGGTGAAACTGGCCCGCGTGCCCTTGGCGGTGTCGGCCGCCAGGGTGAACTGACTGACCAGCAGCAGGCCGCCGCCGGTATCGGACAGGGCTCGGTTCATGCGGCCCTCGGCGTCGGCAAACACCCGGTAGCCCAGCAGCCGTTCGAGCATGCGCCGGGCCTGCTTCTCGCCGTCTTCCGGCTGCACGGCGATGAAGGCCAGCAGTCCAGGGCCTATCGCGCCGACGGTCTCGCCGTCGACCACGACGCTGGCTTCGGTAACGCGTTGGATCAGGGCAATCATGGCGGACGGCATGCAGGCATCGGACAGCAGACACCGAGCCTGCAGCAGGCGAGCCCGCACCGCAAGCGCGCCACGAGGCCTCGCCGCTTCGCTACACTTTACGGATGCGATTCGACATGGTTCTGGTCTATGCCCTCCTGCGCGTGCTGGCGCTGCTGCCGCTGCGCGTGCTGCAGGGCATCGGCGCCGCAGTCGGCTGGGTGCTCTGGAAGACCGGGGCCGGCGCCGCAGCGACCACGCGCGTCAATGTTTCCGTGACGCGTCCGCAGCTGGACGCCGACGCGCAGGATGCGCTGACCGGTGAAGCGCTGCGTGCGACCGGGCGTTCGCTGACCGAGCTGGTGCGGGTCTGGGGCGGCGGCGCACGCCGCGCGTTGAAGCTGGTGCGCGAGGTGCGCGGAGAGGAGCACTTCCAGGCCGCATTGGCCTCCGGTCGCGGACTGATCATCGCCGCGCCGCACCTGGGCTGCTGGGAGCTGCTCAACTACTGGCTGTGCAGCCGTACCTCGATGGCCATCCTCTACCGACCGCCGCGCATGGCGGCGCTGGAGGGGCTGTTGCGCAAGGTGCGCGGCGACCTGGCGCCGGAGCAGGTGCGTGCCGAGGGCGCCGGCGTACGCACGCTGTTCAAGCGCCTGGCGGCGGGTGGCACGGTAGGTATCCTGCCCGACCAGAAGCCGCGCCAGGGCGAGGGTCGTTTCGCGCCGTTCTTCGGCCGTCGCGCCCTGACCATGGTGCTGCTGCCGCGGCTGGCCGCGCGCACCGGTGCCACGGTGCTGTTTGCCTTCGCCGAACGCCTGCCGCATGGCGGCGGCTACCGCATCCACCTGCTGCCGGCGCCCGATGGACTGGCCGATGCCGATCCCGATCGCGCCTGCGCGGCGCTTAATCGGGGCGTGGAGCAATGTGTGGAGCGCGCCTTTGCGCAGTACCAGTGGGGCTACAAGCGGTTCAGTCCACCGGCGGAGGGCGATCGCAATCCCTATTGGCAAAAGGACGCGAGCGCGCGTGAGACGAACGCCGGCTAGCTGCCGGTGATGCGTTTTTCGGCACGCCGCAGGAACACCTGCATCTCTTTTTGCGCTTGCTTGTCGCCGCGGGTCCCGGCAACGCGAATGCCCTGGCGCCAGGCTTCGGCGGCCGCCTCGGGCCGGTCCTGGGCCATGCACGCCTTGCCGAGCAGTTTCCACGCGGCCGAATAGGCCGGGTCGAAGCCCACGGCGGTCTGCAGGGATGCAACGGCCTCGGCGGCATGGCCCGCATCGAGCAGGGCGCTGCCAAGGCTGTAACGCAGCAGCGCACCGTCGCGTGGACCACCGACATGCGCGCGCAGGCTGGCGATGCGATCGCTCATGATGAAGGGGGGATGTGCTGGTATCGCCAGTAGTCGGGCGAGGGCAGCAGTCGGGTCGGCGCGCTGGGTTCGGCCGGCGTGTGGCCGCTGCGGATGGCGCCCAGGGTGCTGGCCTTCCACAGCACCAGCCAGTTGCCGCGGAACGGCTGCACCAGCAGTGCGTAGCGAAGGTCTGCGGCGCTGGGGCCGATCTCGCCCTTGCGGTAAGTGGCGACCAGTCCGTCCGGATGCCGCGCGGCGAAGGCCAGGATGGCGCGTTTGCTGTGCAGCTGAACCGGGGACGGACTCAGGCGCGCGCGGAAGGTGAACTGCCCTTCGGGATAGCCGACGGAGGCCACCGCGTGGCCGTGGGCCTGGGCGCGGGCCATCAGTGCGCTGGCCTGGCGCAGGTCATAGTTGTGCCACAGCGTCATGCTGAACAGCGCATTGGCGGCAAAGCTGCCGACCAGGCCGACCACGGCGATGCGGCGCATCTCGCCCCGACCGCGCAGCAGCAGGAATAGGCCCAGCAGCAGGTAGACCACCCCGAAATAGCGGCTGTAGACGGCAAGGTCCACCATCCAGTGATTGGCAAACACCGGGTGGCCGACCAGCTCCGGCAGCGCGAGCAGGAAACCGCCGAAGGCGAAGCTGCCAAGCGCCAGGAGCCCGCTGCCCAGCCAGGGCGTGGTCGCCAGGCGCGAGTTGCGCTCGCGCAAGGCCGCGATCGCGGCGGCCACCAGCATCACCGCGCCGGCGAATTCGGGCAACGGGTAGTACAGCTGCTTGCCGCTGATCAGCGAGAAACCCGCCAGCACCGGCAGCAGCCAGCACAGCAGCAGGCGCAGGCCCGGGTCAAACGGGCTGCGCAGCGAGGCCACGGCCACCCAGGCGCGCGGCCAGGCCGAGAACGGAAACAGCAGCACCGGCAGCCAGGCCAGATAGAACCAGAGCGGCTCGGCATGGGCGAACGAGTCGACCACGCGGCCCCCGGTCTGCCGGAACAGCACGTTGTTGGCGTAGGCATCGCCACCGATGTGGATGGCCGGCAGCAACCAGACCAGGAGGATCGCCAGACCGCCCGCCAGCGCCAGCAGGCCATAGCCGTACCAGCTGGCCTTTTCGCGACGTGCGTAGGTGCTCCACAGCGGCCCGAGCAGCCACGGCCACAGCGTATGCAGCAGCATCACCGGGCCCTTGGCCAGCAGGCCCATGCCGATCCAGAAACCGAACCACCACCAGCGCGGCGCCATGCGTCGGGCGTTGGGCACAAGGCTCAACAGGGCCGCGAGCACGCACACGGCCAGCATCACGTCGTACATGATCTGCAGGCTGAACAGGAACGCATAGACCAGGGCCGCCAGCATCCAGGGCGTCGCCTTGGCCACCCAGGGACGCTCCGGGAACAGGCGCTGCGCCAGGGTCATGGCCAGCACCAGGTTGGCTGCTCCGAAAGCGACCTCCAGCACGCGCGGCCAGACGTCGTTGACGCCAAACACGAACCAGCCGGCATGGATCAGCCAGTACAACAGCGGTGCCTTCTCGCTGTAGGGCGCGCCGTTGAACCAGGGCACGATCCAGTGGTGGGTGTGCCACATCTCCCAGGCCACGGCGAGCGGGCGGGTGGAGAAGTTCGGCATCGGGCCATGCGCGAAGATGGCCAGCAGGGCCAGCGCCAGCCATAGCGGCAGCCAGGGCCACAGGCCGCGCAGGTATTGAATACGGGAATAGAGCCGGGGTTGCATGGGATCGAATCGGTGAGGGAAAGGGAGGGCGCCGCGCATGCCGTCGTCAGCGGGACGGACCCCAGTAACCGATGCGCCGCCTGATCTTGAGCTTGCGCCACAGGTTCATCGGCTTGCGTTTGCGGTTGCGGCCGCCGGCAGCAATGAAGGCCTCCACGGCATCCAGCACGCGTTCGCTGGATTGGCCGTCCTGATAGGGATGGATGGCCTGGCCGTAGTCGCGGATGGCGGCCATCAGTTCAGGCGGACGCGAAAGCGCGCGTTCGATTGCCGGTTCAAAATCCGCCGGGGAGTCGATGTCGATCAGTTGCGGACCCGGGCGACGGTTCTTGTAGGTGACCACGGGCTTGCCGGTGAGCAGGAATTCATTGAGCGCCGAGGAGGTATCCGAACACATCATGTCCACCTGCGGAAACAAGTCCAGGATGTTGTCGTCCTCGGCAAAGCGCAGGTGTTCGTTCTGCAGCGCCTTGAAGCGGGCCACGGTCTCGGGATTCATCTTCGGATGGAAGGTGACGATCCAGCGCCAGCGGCCGTCGCGCGAGAGGCGTTTCACCTCGTCGTGCAGGTTCTCCGCAGCGCTCCACGATGGCGAGAAGGTGGAGTGGTACAGGATCACCGGCGGGTCGCGCAGCGGTGCCGGGTGGTCGGGCTGGAACACTTCCACGAACGGATCCAGTTTCGGCCAGCCGGTCTGCGCCACGCTGAAATGGCCCAGCGGGTCGGCCATCGCCGAGAAGGAGGCGGTGTCGCGCGGACCAGTGGTGCAGTACAGGTCGAAGAAGCCGCGGATATAGATGTGCCGGGGCTTGCCGGCATCGAAACCGTGGAACACTTCGGTCTTCACGCCGGGAAAGAAATGTGGCACGGCATTGGACGGCGTGAGCACCGCGCGCGGCTTCCAGGCCCGGACTTCCTCGGTGGTGCGCAGCCAGGACTCGCCTTCGACCAGATCCTCGCCGCCGGGGCCGTCAAAGAACCACGCCGCCTGGTCGCCGCGCGCGCGAATGGCGTCCTGCAGCGGACGCAGGATGGCCAGGGCATAGCGCTCGGAGCCGTATAGAAGGTAATGACGTGGCATGGCGATCAGCGATCCAGTTCGTGACGTTTGAGCAGGTCGGCGGCCATCTCCACCGAGTCGGGGTTCACGCACATCTCGTAGTAGCGCATGCGCTTGTAGACCGCGTACGAGGCGGCGGTCTGCGCGACCACGAAACCACGCCACCCGTCGAGTATGGCCAGACGCAGGACATAGTCCTTGATGAAACTGCTGAGAAACACCAGCGGACAGTCCCACATGCGTGGCGCGCGTTTCTTCTGGCGCCAGTCGCGCGCCTTGAGTTCGGCATAACGCAGCACCTTGAGCCCCTTGTGCACCAGCGTCGGGTTGTGCAGGTGCTCGAAGGGGGCCATGAACTGGACCTCGCGTCCGTCCCAGGCCAGCGACTCGTGCACGCGGACATCGCGCCAGCGGGCGCGGTCGCGGTGGTACAGGCGGGTCATGTGTTCGCCGACCATCGGCCGGTACCAGCGCATCGGTGCACCCATGAACAAGGTGCGCCTGCGCAACGTGCCGACGGCGGCATCGGAGGCCATCACTTCGGGCAGGCGCCGCTCCAGCTCGGCGGCCAGTTCCGGCGACAGGTACTCGTCGGCATCCAGGGCAAGGATCCACTTGTTCGCACACTGGGTGGTGGCGAAGTTGCGCTGCGGTCCGAAGCCCAGCCAGTCCTGATGCACCACGCGAGCGCCGTGGTCGCGGGCGATCATGCAGGTGGCGTCACTGCTGCCGCAGTCGACCACAAGCTTGTCGCCGGCGAACGGCACGCTGTCCAGGCAGCGGGCGATGTTCGCGGCCTCGTTGTGGGTCATCACGACCAGGGTCAGCGCGAGCTTGGGCATGCGGGCATTCTAGCCGAGATCGGCCCGGCTTCACGGCCGCCGGGCCCGGTAAAACCAGTGGTGCCGGCATTGCGGACGTTGAGGCGAACTGTGCTGGGCTTTTCAGGGCACAGCAGCTGATCGCGGCTTCACAGGAGGACGCTGTCACGTGCAATGGGGTTCACACGTTTCATGACATGATCCGTGTGAAACTTGTGACTCCCTTCTGAGTGCACCATGCATGGTTTAGGCAGCCTGCCAGGGGCCGGAAGAGCTTGGTATTGGAGGCCCGATATGCGAAGTGGTGCAGTCGAAGTGTGTGGGTTCAGGCCAAGGCAGCCTTTGACCCGCGCTGCCGCCGGCCCCTTTGCGCGGAGTCCGTCGAACCGGCTTGTATCCGCGTGGCACACACGAGGCGCAAGGCAGGCACTTCTGGACGTTCCGCGTGGTCCAATTGCACGACTATCATATGGACGTGATCGACTCCATCCACCTCTCAGGACATCCGGACCGCCATGAAACGAATCCTGGTAACCGGCGGCGCCGGTTTTCTCGGCTCGCACCTTTGCGAACGCCTGCTGGCCGACGGCCATGACGTGTTGTGCGTGGACAACTACTTCACCGGCAGCAAACGCAACATCGCGCACCTGATGGATCATCACTATTTCGAGGTGATGCGCCATGACGTGACCTTTCCGCTGTACGTGGAGACCGACCGCATCTTCAACCTGGCCTGCCCGGCCTCGCCGGTGCATTACCAGTTTGACCCGGTGCAGACCACCAAGACCTCGGTGCACGGTGCGATCAACATGTTGGGCCTGGCCAAGCGGGTCAAGGCGCGGATCCTGCAGGCGTCCACCAGCGAGGTCTACGGCGACCCGGAAGTGCACCCGCAGACCGAAGACTACTGGGGCAAGGTCAACCCGATCGGCATCCGCGCCTGCTACGACGAGGGCAAGCGCTGTGCCGAGACGCTGTTCTTCGACTACCACCGCCAGCACAAGCTGGACATCAAGGTGGTGCGCATCTTCAACACCTACGGCCCGCGCATGCATCCGAACGACGGACGCGTGGTCAGCAACTTCATCGTTCAGGCGTTGAAGGGCGAGGACATCACCATCTACGGCGACGGCAACCAGACGCGCAGCTTCTGTTATGTCGATGACCTGGTCGAAGCCATGCTGCGCATGATGGACACAGAAACCGGCTTCACCGGACCGGTCAACATCGGCAACCCGACCGAGTTCACCATGCTTGAGCTGGCCGAGAAAGTGCTGTCCATCGCAGGCGGACCCTCGAAGCTCACCTTCAAGCCGCTGCCCTCGGACGATCCGCGTCAGCGACAACCGGACATCGCCATCGCCCGCAACCGCCTGGGCTGGGAGCCCAGAGTCGGGCTCGAGGACGGCCTGCGTGAAACCGTGCGCTATTTTCGCAACCTGCTGCAAGGCTGATCGGACATGACAGAACCCGCCACGTTTTCTGTCGTCGTAACCAGTTACAACTACCGCGATTTCATCGAGACGGCGGTTGACGCCGCACTGGCGCAGACGCGCGCGCCCAAGCAGGTGATCGTGGTGGACGACGGTTCCACTGACGGTACCCCCGAGCTGCTGCGCAAGCGTTACGGCGAGGATCCGCGCGTGACCTTGCTGCTCTGCGAAAATGGCGGCCAGCTGACCGCCTTTCACCGCGGACTGGAAGCATGCTCCGGTGACGTGATCTGTTTCCTGGATGCCGACGATACCTGGGGTCCGGAGTATCTGGCGCGGATCGGCGAGTTGTACGACGCGCGATCGGACATCGATTTCGTGTTCTCGGACCTGCAGTTGTTCGGCGACGAAAACCACTGGATGGGCTATGCCGACCGTGCGCTGGATCTGGGCTATACCGCCATCAGCACCTACATGCTGGTGCACTGGTACGGTGCGCCGACCTCGGCGATCTCGTTGCGCGCGGTGTGGGCGCGACGGGTGCTGGACCTGCCGGAAAGCTTCCGTGCCAACTGGCGGCTGTCGGCGGACAACTGCCTGGTCTACGGCACCAGCGTGCTGGGCGGTCGCAAGTACTACCTGCCCACCCGGAGCGTTCGCTACCGCATCCATGGTCGAAATGGATGGTGGGGGCAGCGCACCCGCGTCAACGAGTACCACAACCGGATTCGTTCGCGTTGCCTGATCGAGCACTATGCACGCAGCATCGGGTTGAACGACAACTGCCTGGAAAGCACCAAGCACGAGTTCAAGACCAAACCCGAGGCGACCTGGCGCGAGGCCAAGCGTTACGCGATGCTGGTGCGCATGCGGCGCGGCAACTGGTGGAAGAATCTGGAACGCGCTGTCGCGATCCTGTGGCCGGCGTGGAAACACCGCAGCAAGGCTCCCAGGGAATACCGTGACCTTTCGAGTTCATAGGCAAAGGAGCGCGGGTTGCGTATCAGCGTCGTTGTCATCACCTACAACTGGCCCGAGGCTCTGGCCGCGGTACTGGACGGTTTGGCGCGCCAATGCGAATTGCCGTACGAGGTGATCATCACCGATGACGGCTCCGGGCCAGCCACGCGCGAGCTGGTGGTCGGGATCGCAAGCGATTTCCCGACCCGCCTGGTGCACCTGTGGCAAGCCGACGACGGTGCGCGCATGAGTCGAGCGCGCAACCGCGGTATCGCCGCTGCGCAGGGGGACTACATCGTGCTCATGGACGGCGATATGGTCCCGGACCGGCGCTTTGTCGCCGACCACCACGCTTTCGCGCAGCGCGGCTGCTTTGTGCAAGGCTCGCGCATGTTGCCCAACGAGGCTGCGAGCCGGCGCATGCTGGCCCGGAACAGGTTCCGGCCGCACTTCTTCAGCCGCGGACTGGAACGACGCCGGCACGCCTTGCGTGCCGGTTGGCTGGCGCATCTGGTGGCGCGGCCGAAAGTCAGTCGGCGCGGCATCAAGAGCTGCAACATGGGCTTCTGGCGCGAGGACCTGATCGCCATCAACGGTTTCAACGAGGCCATGATCGGCTGGGGCCGCGAGGACGCCGAGCTGGCCGTGCGCGCTTTCAACCACGGATTGCTGCGCCGCGACCTGCGTTTCGCCGGCATGGCCACCCACTTGTGGCATCGCAGTCGCAAGTACCGCGGCCGCGACGTCAATGACGACATTCTAGACGCCACCGTGACTCAGGGCCTGAGCCGCTGCGAACTGGGCATCGACACCCATCTGGCCGAATTCACCGTGCCGCCGCAGGACCTGCGCACCGACATCGGAGCGGTGTAGCGATCAGCTGCCGGATGGGCCCTTGTTCTTCACGCAGCCGGGCTTCAACGCGCGTGCCGGAACCAGCCACCAGTCGCGGCGATTGGCGTGGCCCACTTCGCTTGCACGATGGCGGTCCACGCAGGCGCCCATGGCCTGGCCGAGGATGAACAGCCGGCGGTGGACCGGGTCGGCACGCACCCACTGCGCGGCCTCGAGCAACTGTTGTGGCCATGGCTTGAGAAAACCGAACTCGGTCACGGGGCCCTGCGCCATCAGCAGGTTCTGTTCCTTCCATGCCACCAGGCCCAGGGTCGTGTCCGGTCCGGCCATGCTCCGCGCACGCTGCATCACATCCAGCCCCGAGCGCTCGCCGTTGAGCATGGGGTAGCCCCACAAGCCGTACAGGCTCCAGATGGCGCTCGCGAAGACCAGCCAGCCGAGTCCGGCACGACGAATGCCGAAGACCGCCGCCGCGGCCAGGCCGCACAGCCCGATCACCAGCAGCAGATCCCACAGGTGCGGATCCAGATGCTGTTCCAGATGCGCCGTCCATCGCGGGTGACTCCAGATCGCGAGCACGGACAGCAGCGTGATCAGTCCGCCCAGTCCCGCGGTCAGGGCAAAGAAGGCGCGGCGCGGACCGGCCTTGCGTCGCAGCCCCGCCAGCAGCGGCCCCAGCGCCAGCGCCACCATCGGCAGCGCCGGCAGGATGTACACGTCACGCTTGCCCGGACTGATGGAGAAGAACACCACCACCAGCAGCCACCAGGCCAGCGGCAGGAGGTAACGCGCATCGCGCCGTCGCAGACGTCGCCACCAGGCCGGCAGCGCCCACGGCAACAGCAGCGACAGCGGCAACCAGTCGCTGGCGATGATGCCGAGGAAGTACCACGGAGGCTGCAGATGCCCGGTGGGCGTGGCATAGCGGTGCACGGTCTGGCCGAACAGGATGTTCTGCACGTAGGCGGCGTGCTGTGGGTCGCCGTCGGCATGTGCGATCAGCAGCATCGGCACCAGCCAGGCCGCGATCGGCAACAGGAAGAACAGCGGTCCCAATGCCCAGCGCCAGCCGCCGGCAATCGCCGGGAGGTGCCGCCATCCGCGACGGCGCACGGCCAGGTAGGGCAACAGCATCAGCAGCGCCAGTACGCCCACGCCCTTGGTCGCCACGCCGACGCCGGCAAACAGGCAGCCGATGGCGAACCAGCGCCAGTCCGGCCCCAGCAGCAGATGGCGCAGCAGGCCGTAGTTGGCCAGCGTCACCCAGCCCACCAGCAACGGGTCGATCTGTGCGTCGCGGAACTGGTAGGTGAAGTGGATCGTCAGCAGCAGCAGCAGGGCCGCGAGCAAGCCGGCACGGTGGCTCCACAGACGGCGACCGAGGTCGTGTACCAGCGCCAGCACCATCAGTCCCGACAACAGCGAGGGCAGCAGGAAGGCCACCCGCCAACTGCGCGTGATCAGGTAGAACAGGCCCTGCAGCGCCATGAACAGTGGCGGTTTGTCCGGATACAGCTCGTGGCCGCGGTGCGGGAACAGCCACTGGCCGTGCGCGACCATCCAGTGCGCGACCAGGGCGAAGCGGGGCTCATCCGACGGCCACGGGTCACGCAGGCCGATGCCGATGCCCAGCAGCAGCAGTGCGAAAGCCAACAACACCACGAGCTCGAGCCGCGCATCGCGCAGCAGCAGGGGACGGGCACGGGAGAGCGGAATGGGCCGGGTCACGTATGCATCAGGCGGAAGCTTCCGCGCAGCATAGCGCGAGCGGCTCAGGCGGACTTTTCGATGACGGCGTGGAACATCCCGTCCAGGTTCGCGTCGCCGGGCAGCACCTGCCAGCCGGGACCAGCGGTCTGGCCCATTGGCAAGCGGAGCGGAACGGCGAGCGCATCGGCGTGCTGGTCCAGGAATGGTGTCACCACGGCCTCGTTCTCGGCACGCAGAATCGAGCAACTGACATACAGCAGGCGTCCCCCCGGGGCCAGCAGTGGCCACAGGGATTCCAGCAGCCGATGCTGGATCAGATTCAGTGCCGCAATGTCGGTGGCCCGTCGATGCAGGCGCACATCCGGACGCCGGCGCAATACGCCGGTGGCCGAGCACGGGGCATCGATCAGGATGCGGTCGAACGGCGAGCCGTCCCACCATGCCGCGGTGTCGGCGGCGTCCGCTTGGAGAACTCGCGCCTGCAGACCGAGCCGGGACAGGTTGTCGTGGATACGCGGAATGCGACCCGCTTCCAGCTCCACCGCAGTCAAGGCGATGTCGGCGCATTCCAGCGCATGGCAGGCCTTGCCGCCCGGTGCGGCGCAGGCGTCGAGCACGCGCTGTCCGTCCGCCAGGTCCAGCAGCATGGCGGACAGCTGCGCGGATCCGTCCTGGACGGCAAAGGCGCCGTCGGCGAAGCCCGGCAAGCGGGTCACATCGGTGCTCGCCTCCAGCACGATGGCATCGGGCAAGTCCGGGTGCGCATGGGCAGGGATGGCCGCTTCCAAAAGTGCTGCGAGCAGGCGCTCGCGGGAGCCGTGACGACGATTGGCCCGCAGCATCAGCGGTGCCTCGCCATTGGCGGCGGTCAGAATGTCTTCTGATCGATCCGGCCAGTCGTGCTGGGTGGCGTCGATCAGCCAGGCTGGTTGTGCCCAACGGGCCACCGGGTCGTGGTCGAGCTGCACGCGCAGGTCCGCAGCTTCGCGCTGCCAGCGGCGCAGTACTGCATTGACCAGGCCAGCCAGCCGCGGTCGTCCCAGTGCGCGTACCGCCTGCACGGTGGCGGCGACGGCGGCATAGGCGGGAAACCCGAGCACATCCAGCTGCACCAGACCGAGTACCAGCAGCGCATGCACGGCCGGTTCCTTGCGCCGCAGGGACTTGTCCATCAGCTGATCCAGCGCCGCGTCGTAGCGCAGCCACCAGCGGGCTCCGGCATGCACCAGGGCGCTGAGCAGGGCGCGGTCACGAGCGTCGCCGAGCGAGGGCGTCATGCGGCCCAGGATCTCGCGCGATGAGGCGCCACCCAGGGCCACATCCGCCAACGCGCGAGCGGCCAGAGCGCGGGTGTCGAGTGCAGGTGTGGCGGTCATGACCTGTCGGCTCAGCAAGCAGGTGCGCGAAGTTCGGGGCGCGCGTTGAGATAGTCGCCGATGGCGATCTGCCGCCCGCCCGGACGCTGCACCGAGAGCAGGCGCAGCACGCCATCGCCGCAGGCGATGGCGAGGCCTTCACGATCGCCGCCAAGGACGCTTCCTGGCGGCGCTCCGGGTGGTCGGTCGAGGGCCTGTGCCGACCAGATGCGCAGGCGTTCTCCGCCGATCTGCGCATCGGCCACGGGCCAGGGGTCGAAGGCGCGCACGATGCGTTCCAGCTCGCTCGCCGGACGCGTGAAATCCAGCCGGGCTTCGGACTTGTCCAGCTTGTGTGCATAAGTGACGCTGTCCCCAGCCTGCGCACGCGCGGGCGGGATCTCGCCGTGCTGGATCCGCTCCAGTCCCTCGGCGAGGACCTTGGCGCCCAGTACGGACAGACGATCATGCAGGCTGCCGCCGGTCTCGTGAGCGGTGATGGCAATGCGTTCCTCCATCAGCACCGGGCCGGTATCGAGGCCGGCTTCCATGCGCATCAGGTCGACGCCCGTCTCATGGTCGCCGGCGACGATGGCGCGCTGGATCGGAGCCGCGCCACGCCAGCGTGGCAGCAGGCTGGCATGCACGTTCCAGCAGCCCAGGGTCGGCAGGTCCAGTACCGCCTGCGGCAGAATCAGACCGTAGGCCACGACCACCAAAAGATCGGGGCGGTATCCGGCCAGCGTGGTCTGTGCATCGGGATCCTTCAGTGTGCGGGGTTGTTCGACTGCCACGCCGGCTTCGAGCGCGGCGTGCTTGACCGGGCTGGCGGCCAACTTGCGACCCCGACCAGCCGGTCGGTCGGGCTGGGTGTACACGGCGACCAGTTCGGCTCCGCAGTCGCGGCAGGCCGCAAGGCAGGGCACGGCAAACTCGGGGGTGCCGGCAAAGACCAGCCGCAGACGACGCGTCACTGGCAGCACCTGCTGGCGTTCAAACCATCCGTCCGTGTCAGTTTGCCCAGCATCCTGCATCCTCACTTCGGTCATGGATCGACATGGGGGTCCCTGCTCCGGCATGTGTTGCGGGCGAACAGATCGATGCCGGCGGAAGGCGCGTGCAGGCTGTAAACAAGGTGCTAGCTGGCCACGCGCCGCTGTTTTTCCATACGCTTGAGCAGCATGGATCTTTTCAGCGGCGACAGGTGGTCGACAAACACCTTGCCGTCCAGATGGTCCAGTTCATGCTGGATGCAAACCGCCATCAGCCCCTCGGCTTCGATCTCGAAGGTCTTGCCGTCGGCGTCCTGCGCTTGGGCCTTCACCCAGCTTGCGCGCTCGACGTTGGCGAACACGCCGGGGAAGGACAGGCAACCTTCCTGCTCGACCTGCGCGCCACGCTTTTCGATGATGCGGGGATTGACCAGGACCTTCGGCTGGTCATTGCCATCGGAAACATCCATCACGAACAGACGCAGGTGCTGATCCACCTGTGTGGCGGCCAGGCCCACGCCGCGCTCGGCATACATGGTCTCGTACATGTCCGCGACCAATTGGCGCAACGTGTCATCGAACACGGCGACGGTTTTGGCCTTGGTGCGAAGGCGCGGGTCTGGAAATTCGAGTACTGTCAATATGCTCATGATGAAACCTGTATCTTGATGCCAAATTGCGGGCGAATCGGCGAAATCCAAGCGCCTGCGTGGTTAGCATTCCCATTGTACGGTGCGAAGCGGCTCGCTGCGAATGCGCCGATTGTGCATTTGCGTAACCTTGCGAATCAGCTACACTCGCAAAAACCTTGGGGGAACGGGGGATTACCCGTCATGTTTAAGAAAACGCTTGTCCTTCTCGCCGGACTGCTCTTTACCGTTGCGGTTTATGCGGCCGGGGCTCAGATGCGGGCCGATCACCCCGACACCTATGTGGTGAAGAAGGGCGATACCCTGTGGGACATCTCTGCGCACTTCCTGCGCAAGCCTTGGCTGTGGCCGGAAATCTGGCAGGCCAACCCGCAGGTGCGCAACCCGCACCTGATCTATCCGGGCGATGTGTTGAACATGTCCTACGACGGCCAGCACGTGACCATACTCAAACCACGCATCCGCGAGCAAGGTCATCCGATCAGTGCAATCCCGCTGCACCAGCTGCAGATGTATCTCAGGGATCTGCGTGTGGTCAAAAGCGGCGTTCTGGGCAAAGCCCCGTACGTGGTCGGTTTTGAAGAGAACCAGCTGCGCGGCATCCCCGGGCAGTTCATCTACGTACGCGGCCTCAAGGCCAAGCCCGGTGACCGTGTGGCGATTGTTCGTCCCAGCCATATCTACCGCCAGTACAGCGATGCTCCCACGCGGATTGGAGATACCCTGGACAGCAACGTGGCCATGGTTGATGGACCCTGGAGCGAGGACATGCGCCACAACGGACATTCCGGCTTCGGCAAGATCATCGGTACCGAGGTTCGGGTGATCGGCAACGCCAAGGTGCTGCGCGGCGGTGATCCTGCCACGTTGCTGCTCGACTCCAGCACGCGCGAGATTCGCACGGGCGATCGCATACTTCCGGTCAACGATCATCCATACGACGCCAGCTATTTTCCGCACGCCCCCAAGAGCATGCCCCAGCACGCCCGCGTGGTTGCGTTCGCCGATGATCTTTATGCTGCAGGTCGCCGGGAGGTGGTGGCGCTCTCGATCGGTCGTGCCGATGGTGTCAACAATGGGCAGACCTACAGCATCTATGAGCCGGGGAAGACCATCCATGATGACGTCGCCAGCTCCAGCATGCGCCGCAGCTTCGGCGAGCACGTGAAGCTGCCCTCCGAATACGTCGGCCACGTCATGGTGTTCCGCACCTTTGACCATGTCAGTTATGGACTGATCATGGATGACATACGTCCGGTACGCATGGGCGACAAGCTGAAACTTCCCGAGTAGTTACGGACACCACCTGTCGGTGTTCGCCTACAAAACGGCGCGGCTTTGGCTGCGCCGTTTTGCATGGGGCATGGACCTACACTCTTCAGCATGGAGCACGCCCTCTGCCAACGCGCCTGGCTGACACTGCTGCGCACGCCCGGAATGGGCGCTCGGCACCTGCGCCAGCTGGTGCGTGATGCCGGCGGCGACATCGAGCTTGCCCTCGAGCAGGCTCGACATGGTCGATGGCCCGGGCTTGATGATCGCGCACGCGGATGGTTGCGTGCCCCGGACGCCAAACGCGTGGCTTCGGATCTGGACTGGCTGGCGCAGCCAAGGCACCGGTTGCTGTGCTTCACTGACGCGGACTACCCGCCGCAACTGGAACAGGCGCCGCATGCACCAGCGGCGATGTATGCAGTCGGCAATACGCAATTGCTGCTGCGCCCCCAGCTGGCCGTGGTCGGTGCGCGCAGTGCAAGCCCGGCCGGACGCACCAATGCCGGGGCCTTCGCACGTGCACTGTCGCGGCGAGGTGTGGTCATCACCAGCGGCCTGGCCGAAGGCATTGATGCAGCCGCACACGAGGCGGCCCTTGCCGAGGGCGGCGGCACCATAGCGGTGGTGGGTACCGGTCCCGACCGGGTCTATCCCCGACGCAACCGGGTGCTGTCAGCCGCCATAGCGGAGCAGGGTCTGGTGGTCAGTGAGTTCGCACCCGGAACCGGAGCCAGGGCACAGCATTTCCCGCGCCGCAACCGCATCATTTCCGGCCTGACACTGGGGACCCTTGTGGTCGAGGCCGGGGTGCGATCGGGCTCGCTGATCACGGCGCGTTTGGCAGGCGACTACGGGCGCGAGGTTTACGCGCTGCCCGGTTCCATCCACAATCCGCTGGCCCGCGGTTGCCATCGCCTGATACGGGAGGGTGCCCGACTGGTGGAAACCGTGGACGAAATCCTCCAGTCCCTGGTGCCATTGGCGCGTGCCCAGGGGCATGAACTGGCTGCACGGCTTGCGGCCGATGCCGGGGTGGATAGTCCATCCCCGACATCGCAGATCATGGAAGATCCGCAATCGAGGCGCTTGCTGGATGCGCTTGGTCATGATGTGGCGACCCTGGATGAGCTGCATGAACGCAGTGGTCTGGAGCCGGCCGAACTGTCCTCGATGCTGCTGATGCTGGAGTTGGAGGGCCGGGTGGCGGGCGTTGCCGGAGGGCGCTACCAGCGGCTGGATTGAGCCAGCGGGAAGGACGCCCTGAGCGATTTTGCTTGACAGGTCGGCGCGCCATGTGGTCCCACTAAATAATGCATGCGCGCGCCGAAGATCGGCGCGCCCCCTGAAATCGACACGGAAACCGTGCCTGTATGGCAAAGAACCTGCTCATCGTCGAGTCGCCCGCCAAGGCCAAGACGATCAACAAGTACCTCGGCAAGGACTTCAAGGTCCTGGCCTCCTACGGACATGTGCGTGACTTGATCCCGAAGGAGGGCGCAGTCGACACCGAGCACGGTTTCGCCATGAAGTACGACGTCATCGAGCGCAACCAGAAGCATGTCGATGCGATCTCCAAGGAAGCCAAGCTCGCCGATTCGATCTATCTGGCCACCGATCTGGATCGCGAGGGCGAGGCCATTTCCTGGCACATCAGCGAGATCCTTCGCGAGAAGGGCCTGCTCGAGGGCAAGATCATGCACCGGGTGGTGTTCAGTGAAATCACTCCGCGTGCCATCAAGGCAGCGGTGGAGCATCCGCGCGGACTGTCGCACGACCTAGTCGACGCCCAGCAAGCGCGTCGTGCGCTGGACTATCTGGTCGGCTTCAACCTGTCTCCTGTGCTGTGGCGCAAGGTGCAGCGTGGTCTGTCCGCCGGTCGTGTGCAAAGCCCGGCACTGCGCATGATTGTCGAGCGCGAGAAGGAAATCGAGGCTTTCGACCCCAAGGAGTACTGGACCATCGAAGCCGATCTGTCGCATGAGAATGTCGGTTTCCGCGCCAAGCTCACGCGTCTGGATGGCAAGAAGTTCGAGCAGTTCGACCTGACCGACGAGGTCACGGCCCATGCCGCGCGCAGGGCGCTGTTGACGGCCGCCGACGGAATCCTGACGGTGGACGAAGTCAACAGCCGCGAGCGCAAGCGTCGTCCGGCCGCGCCGTTCACGACCTCCACACTGCAGCAGGAAGCGGCGCGCAAGATCGGCTTTTCCACCAGCCGAACGATGCGTGTGGCCCAGGGGCTGTACGAGGGCGTGGCCATCGGCGAGGAGGGCAACGTCGGCCTGATCACCTACATGCGTACCGATGCCACGGCGCTCTCCGAGGATGCGGTCGGCGAGTTGCGCGAACTGATCCGCAAGGATTATGGCGACAAGGCATTGCCGGACGCCGTGCAGGTGTACAAGGGCAAGTCCAAGAATGCCCAGGAAGCGCATGAGGCGATCCGTCCGACCTCGGCCTTGCGCCGGCCGTCCGAGGTGGCCAGGTATCTTTCCGACGACCAGCGCAAGCTGTATGAGCTGATCTGGAAGCGTACCGTGGCCTGCCAGATGATCCACGCCACACTGAACACCGTATCGGTGGAATTCCCGGTGGGCGAGTCCAGTTTTCGTGCCACCGGCACCACCGTGGTCGATCCGGGCTTCCTGGCCGTGTACGAGGAAGGCCAGGACAGCAAGTCCGACGACGACGAGAAGCGCCGCCTGCCGCATCTGGTCAAGGGGGATCGCGTGCCGCTGGCCGACATCCTCGCCGACCAGCATTTCACCGAGCCGCCACCGCGTTATTCCGAGGCCAGCCTGGTCAAGACGCTGGAGGAGTTCGGCATTGGTCGCCCGTCCACCTATGCCTCGATCATCCAGGTGCTGCTGAACCGTGAGTACGTCTGGCTGGACAGCCGTCGCTTCAAGCCCTCCGACGTCGGTCGCACGGTCAGCAACTTCCTGACCGAGCACTTCACCCAGTACGTGGACTATGACTTCACCGCACGCCTGGAGGATGACCTGGACGCCGTCAGCCGCGGCGACCGGGCCTGGGTACCGCTTCTGGAGAATTTCTGGAAGCCGTTCAAGCAACAGGTCGACGAGAAGATCGAGACCGTCGACCGCGGCCAGGCGACCGGCGCGCGCGAGCTGGGCACGGACCCGAAGACCGGCAAGCCGGTGTCGGTGCGCTTGGGTCGCTACGGGCCGTTCGCGCAGATCGGCACGCGCGAGGACGAGGACAAACCGCAATTCGCCAGCCTGCGTCCAGGCCAGAGCATGCATACCATCGAGCTGGCCGAGGCGCTGGAGCTGTTCAAGCTGCCGCGAATACTGGGCGAGTCCGAGGACGGCGAGGAGGTCAGCGCAGGCATCGGCCGTTTTGGTCCCTTCGTCAAGCAGGGCAAGACCTACGCCTCGCTGCCCAAGGAGGAGGATCCGCATGCGGTCACATTCGAGCGCGCCAGGGAGTTGATCCGCGAAAAGCTGGAGATGCTGGCCAACCGTGTGATTCAGGAGTTTTCCACCGGGGTGCAGGTGCTCAACGGCCGCTATGGTCCGTACATCACCGATGGCGAGAAAAACGCCCGCGTTCCCAAGGATCGTGAGCCCGCCTCGTTGACCGAAGCCGAGTGCAATGAACTGCTGGCCGCGGCCCCGCTCCGCAAGCGTCGTGGCGCCGCCAAGAAGGCGACCAAGAAAGCGCCAGCGAAGAAAACCGCGAGCAAGAAGTCGGCAACGAAAAAGGCCGCAACGAAAAAGACCGCTGCCAGGAAGTCCTCCACCAAGAAGGCTGCAAGCAAGAAGACGCCAGCCAGGAAAGCCAGCAAAAAGACGGCGGACAAGACTTCAGGCAAGGTCGACGCGTCGACCACGGGACAGTGAGATTCACCGTTTCCGACCATGACCGAAGCCACTGCCAGTCCAGGGATCCAGCAGGCCGCCGCCGCACTCAAGTCCGGCAAGGTGGTGGCCTATCCTACCGAAGCTGTCTTCGGGCTTGGTTGCGATCCCGGCGACCGCGCCGCATTTGAACACCTGTTATCGCTCAAGCAGCGCCCGGCTACGCAGGGTGTCCTGCTGATCGCAGGCGATTTCGAACAGCTGGTGCCCTACATCGACATGGACAAATTGCCGGCCGACGCGCTGCAGCGGGTCCAGGCAAGCTGGCCCGGTCCCCATACCTGGATCCTGCCGCGCGCGGCTTCGGTACCGCCCTGGGTGACCGGGACCCATGCCGGGATTGCCTTGCGCATGACCGCCCACCTGCCTGCAGCACAACTGTGCCGCGCTTTCGGCGGCGCGCTCGTCTCGACCAGCGCCAATATCCATGGCCATCCACCTGCCCGTGACGCGGCCACGGCACGCGCCATGTTCGGTGATGAACTGGCGTTCGTCCTGGATGACCCGGTTGGCGGACTGGATAGGCCCACTTCGATCCGCGACGCCCTGACTGGCGCTATCATTCGCGAAGCAACGCCAACAACGGTGGACTCGACCCAGATCGGGTGAGCACCATGGAACGCAAGTCCCGGACATAGGGCGAGGGAGCGAGCACATGTCGACAAGCGAAGAAGCCAAAGGCGGGATTTCGCCCCTGCCGCAGCTGCCCTTGCTGCAGGCAGGCGAGCGTTCGCGCATTGTGGCCTGGTGCGCAGGTGCGCCGGTGCGCGCCGATGTATTTCTGGCGCATGTGCGGCAGGTGCACGGGCTTATTCCTCCGGGAACCTGTGTGGTCAATCTGTGCGAGGACCGTTACCACTTCCTGGTGGCGTTCTGCGCCATCGTACTTGCCGGCCAGGCCAATCTGCTGCCGCCTTCGCGTGCACCGCAGCCCGTGGCCGAGATCATGCTCGCGCATCCGGACTGCCATGTGCTGGCTGATGGCGAGGTGTCGCGGCCGATCGAGGGCATGATCCGCATGCCGGCCCTGCATGCCGCCATCGATGCCCTGTTTGAAATACCGGACATCCCTGCCGGACAGATCGCGGTGATCGGCTATACCTCCGGATCGACCGGCAAGCCGCAGGCCAACCACAAGACCTGGGGTTCCCTGCATGTCAGCAATGCCGGCAACCAACGCTGCCTCGAGCGTGTGCTGGGGCAGCCGTTCCATATCCTGGCCACGGTGCCGCCACAGCACATGTACGGTCTGGAAATGTCGGTGCTTTTGCCCATGCTTGGCACGTCCAGCGTGCATGCAGGGCGGCCCTTCTTTGCCGCGGATATTGCCGCCGAACTGGACACGTTGCCGCAACCGCGTGTGCTGGTGCTCACACCGGTGCATCTGCGTGCGCTCATGGCCGAGACGGTGCACTTGCCCGCGCTGGCGGCCATGGTTTCGGCCACGGCGCCGATGCCGGTGGAGCTTGCGCGTGCGGCCGAGGCGCGTTTCGATGCACCGCTGCTGGAGGTGTTCGGGTCCACCGAAACCTGTGTCTTTGCCAGTCGCCGCACCGCGCAGGAAGATGCCTGGACGCTTTATCCGGGCACGCACCTGCATCCGCAACCGGATGGCACACGCGTGGATGCACCGCAGCTGGATGGGCCGGTGACCCTGGCTGACGTGGTCGAACTGTCCGACGACACGCATTTTTTCCTGCGCGGCCGCAACACGGATCTGCTGGAGATTGCCGGCAAGCGGGCTTCACTCGGTGACCTCAACCAGCGTCTTTGCAGTATCGAGGGTGTCGAGGACGGTGTGATGTTCCAGCTCGATGCCACCGACGCCATGCAGGTGCGCCGGATCGCCGCCCTGTTCGTGGCGCCACGCTTGAGTGAGGCCGAGGTCATGGCACAGTTGCGCCAGATGCTCGACCCCGCGTTCCTGCCCCGGCCCTTGCGCAAGGTGAGCGTGTTGCCACGCAATGCGGCCGGGAAGTTGCCGCGTGGCACCCTGCTGGACGCGCTCCGGCACTGAGGCAGTGCTCCCGACGCGCCGGGGTTTTCGTTATGCTCTCAAGCTTCGGCAGGGCGCGCGACCTTCGGTCGCGTGTCCGGGCGTCATCTGATGGCGCCTGTACCTGACAGCATTGGAGTACACCCATGAAAGTCCTGGTCATCGGCGGCGGTGGGCGCGAGCATGCGCTGGCCTGGAAGCTCAAGCAGTCCAAGCGCGTCAGCGAGGTGATGGTCGCGCCTGGCAATGCCGGAACGGCTCTCGAGCCGGGACTGCGCAACGTGGCCGTGGACGTCAACGATATCGGCGCGCTGCTGCAGCTGGCCCGTGACCAGGCCGTGGATCTGACCGTGGTCGGACCCGAGGCACCGCTGGTGGCCGGGGTGGTCGACCGTTTCCGGGCTGCCGGCCTGCGCTGCTTCGGCCCGCGTGCGATTGCCGCGCAGCTGGAGGGCTCCAAAGCCTTCAGCAAGGACTTCCTGCAGCGTCACAATATCCCCACGGCGGGCTATGCCGTGTTCACGGAGCTGGATCGCGCCCTGACCTTCGTGCGCAAGCAGAAGATTCCGATCGTGATCAAGGCCGATGGCCTGGCCGCCGGCAAGGGCGTGGTGGTCGCGCTGACGCTGGCCGACGCCGAACAAGCGTTGCACGACATGCTTGGCGGCAAGGCTTTCGGCCAGGCTTCCGCGCGGGTGGTGATCGAGGAGTTCCTGGAAGGCGAGGAGGCCAGCTACATCGTCGTCAGCGACGGCCATGGTTTCCTGCCGATGGCATCCAGCCAGGATCACAAGCGCCGAGACGAGGGTGACCTGGGACCCAATACCGGCGGCATGGGCGCCTATTCCCCGGCGCCAGTGGTCACCGCCGAGGTCGAGCGGCGCATCCAGGAACAGGTCATCGAGCCGACTCTGCGCGGCATGGCCGCCGAAGGCGCGCCGTTCATCGGTTTCCTGTATGCCGGCCTGATGATCGATCGCGACGGTGCGCCGAAGGTGGTCGAGTTCAACGTGCGCTTCGGGGATCCGGAGACGCAGCCGATCATGCTGCGCCTGCAGTCGGATATGGTCGATCTGGTCGAGGCCGCGCTGGATGGCAAGCTGGAACGGGTGGACATGAAGTGGGACCCGCGCCCTGCGATCGCAGTGGTGCTGGCCTCGGGCGGCTATCCGGGCAAGGTCCGAAGCGGATTGCCAATCCAGGGTCATGACCAGGATTTCGGCAACGACGTGAAAGTGTTCCATGCCGGTACCCAACTGGATGATGATGGCCA
>NZ_JAQIBU010000322.1 GCF_027858935.1 Oleiagrimonas sp.
CGCAGCCACCGCTTCACCCCGTTCGCGATCTACCGCATCGCGCTGGGCATCGCGCTGCTGGTGTTCCTGCCCGGCGGCGCCTGAAAACCGGCACGCTCAGCGCCCGATCAGGTGGGCGAACCATTGCCAACCTTCGATGCGCTCGGCGATCAACTTGACCGTGGTCAGCATCGGCACCGCAAGCAATGCTCCGGCGATGCCCCACAACCATGCCCAGAGCAGCAGCCAGATCAGGATGGCCACCGGCGACAGGCGCATGCGCCGGCCCATGATCAGCGGCGTGATCAGGTTGCCCTCGACCGCGGTCAATACCGCAAAAGACAAGGCGGGAGCCAGCGCGTCCAGCGGATGATGGAAATGCATGCTCCCGACCAGCGCAAGCACCACCATCATGCTGATGGCGCCCACATAGGGTACGAAGTTGGCCAGCGCTGCCAGACTGCCCCAAAGCAGCGGGTCAGGCATCTTCAGGCTCCACAGGATCAATGCGGTGAGCGCGCCCAAGGCAAGGTTGATCAGGGTGGCCATGAAGATATAGCGCGATACCTCGGCCTGCAGGTTGCGCACAATGGTGACCACATGCCGCTTGCTGGTAAACGAGGGTGACACCTCCACCAGCTTCAGCAACAACTGGTCGCCGTAGATCAGGAAGAAGAACACCAGCAAGCCTACGGTCACGGCGAAACCGAGCACGCGCGGCGTTACCGCGATCACGTCCCATGCGTCAAAACGCGTGTTCGTGGGCGCACCGGTCCGGCGCGAGGACATGTTGTTTACCAGCGACTGCGTGGCCCGGTTGGCTTCATCCAGCTTGTGCGTGAGGGGCTTGATCATCGGCGCCACGTTGTGGCGGATCGCCGCCGGCGCCTGTTCCAGCCACTTCACCGCGGGCGGCGCCAGCAAGGTCACCGCACCGATCGATCCGCCGGCCACGACCAGCATGACCACCAGCGCGGACAAGCCACGCGGAACGTGCAGGCGGGTAGCGGCTGCGACTATGGGGTTCAGGCCCAGGCCCAGGAACACGGCAAGCATCAAGGGCACCAGCAGCGCCTGACTCAGCGCCAGCGTATAGACCAGGGCCAGCACCAGCATCCCGGTGAGGATCAGGTTGATCGTACGCGTAGGTGCCCGCAGGTACCGCGGGGACGGATGCGTCTGCTCGACCGCTTGACCCGGGCGGCTATCGGGCGATGGCAAGGGTGCTGCGGAGTTGCTGTGGTTCCCGTTTGCGCCCGTTTGATCCGGCGTATCGTGGCGCCCACGCTCGTCGGCGTTCAAAGTAAGCCGCGTCCCAACAGCAGGCCCCAGCGCCAGATCGTCGATACCACCCCGCGCGGCAAGCGTTTGCGGCTGTAGCCGAGCACCGCCCCGCCGATGGCCGCCATGCCCAATGGCCATGCGGGTGCAATGCGGTACTGGTGTTCCAGGACACGTAACGCACAGTGTGCGCGGCAGTGATGCACGCGCACTGCGGCTTTTTGGGTGCGGACGTCGCGCATGGCCTTGTACCACGTATTCATCACGGTCTCCCCGCGCGCCTGCGGGCACGATCCATCAATCCGCGCACCTCGGCGCGCGTCGCCGGGAGCGTCATGTTGCGGGCCGTGCGACGCAGCGTGAAACGGGCAACGACCAGCAAGACCAGGTGCACGCCCACCAGCGCGGTAAGCGCCCAACCCACAGACCCGGTCGCCACATACAGGCTCCAGCCAATAAAGGCGATCAGGCTGATCCAGAGCGACAGGCTCAGGCCGACCAGCACCACCACCAGGGCGAACACAAACGGCCAGCTCACCCGTGCAAGATGCAGTTCACTGCGCGCCAATCCCAGCAGGGCGCTGATGAAATCACGCGCCGCGCTTACCAGCGTACGCACCGCATCCCACATCGCGACCAGGTCGAGGCGCTCATCAGCCTCGGCTCGGTCGTCTTCGGGTGCCGGCTCGTGCTCCGGCGATTCGTCCGTCTCTGGGACGGACTCCTCCGGTTCGCTCACTAACTCAGCGCCGGCGCAGGAAATTGCCGATCAGCCAGCCGCCGGCCACGGCGAGCGCCAGGGATTTGCCCGGGTTCTCGCGCACATAGTCAAGCATGCTGTCCATGGACTTCTCGGCATACGCGCGGCCTTTGGTCCACTTTTCCTGGCCTTTCCCGCTCCATTTTGCGGCACGCTCGCTGGTACGTCTCGCGGCGCCCGCGCCGGCATCGGTCGCCTTGTGCAAGGCTTCCTCGGCCCGGTCCGAACCGCTGTTCAGGGCATCGCGGGTCGCATGCAGGACTGCGGATTCGCGCTCCTTGAGACGCTCGGCGCCACGTTCGATGCGATCGTCCAGATTAGCTTCTTTGCTCTTGTTCGCCATGATGACCTCCTGTTCGGGTGAAAGCCGGATCGTGGGAACGCATGGTGTGTTCCAGAACTTTCGCATCAAGCGCGCCAGGGGAATCTGGCCGATCCGCTCCGAAAACCCCTCGAGGCGCTTGGCCCTGCAGCGGTTCATCCCGAAACGGCAGATGTCGCGCTGTACAGCAACGCTGACCAAAAAAGCATGATGCGATATTTCCGCAAGCGCACCCAGTACGGCATCGGCGCATCGGCACCGACTAAATCATTGAAACATATAGGCCGTGCACCGCGGCTGAATGATCGCGGTCGGATCGCAAGCGTTAGCGACAGGCAGGCGATTTTCTGGCCATGATCCAGGATCGAACCTGCGCGGTTCCATGCCCCGCTGGCGTTCGGCAGGTGCCCATGGATCGCCTTGCACCGGACGACCCGGACGAGGTGGCCGGAGCCGGGCAGATGCGGTCGGGTATCGGTGCACACTTGGATGGCCCCTCATGCCCGGATCAGGCGTTGGGCGGACGGTTGGTGACGCGATAGACCGCGCCGGTGAAATCGTCGCTGACCAGCAGGCTGCCATCGGGCAGCGGGAGCACATCCGCCGGACGACCTCGCGTGGTGCCGTTTTTCTCGAACCCGGTGATCAAGGCCGAATGCCCCTGCACGCGATTGCCGCGTATCCGCACCGCCATCACCCGCTAACCGATCTTGGTGCTGCGATTCCGGGAGCCGTGCTCGGCGATGAACAGGCCGTTGCGGTAGCGTGGTGGGAACATTTCCCGGTGTAGAAACGCATGCCCAGCGAAGCCACATGCGCCCCCAACTTCAGCGCCGGCGGTGCATAGTCACTGTACGCGTGGCCCTTCCCGTACTCTGGGTCGGGTAGATCCCCCTGAGGGCAGAAGAGATATCCGAAATACTCGCCCCGTTGGTCGATACGATTCAGTTCGTCGCTGGGGATGTCATCACCAAACATGTCGCGGCCATGGTCGGTGAACCACAGCTTGCCGCTGCCCGGCTGCCAGTCGAATCCGACACTGTTGCGAATACCGCGAGCCACCAGGACCCGATCGCTAGCGTCCGGATTCATGCGCCAGATCGCAGCATAGGGAAGAGGCGGATCACCGTTGTTGCAAGGCTCGCCGACAGGCACGTAGTTGCCATCCGGACCGAACGCGATAAATTTCCAGCCGTGATGGGTCTTGTCCGGAAACGTGTCGATGACCACTTGCGGTTTCGGTGCATCATCCAGATGCGACTGGATGTCGCGCAACACCAGAATGCGGCTGACCTCCGAAACGTACAGGGCCCCATCGTCGAAGGCTACGTCGACCGGCATGCGTAGCCCGTGGCCAGCACCCGAACACGTTCAGCCTTTCATCATGGTTGGCATCGGTCAGCGCTTAGACCTTGCCCGCATTCATGGATCCCGCAAACACCGTACCGTCATCGCCCCGTGCCATTTCCCGCGCGTTGGGCACCACGGCATACAGGGCGATGTGGAAACCCGGCGGAAGCTTCAGTTGTTCGAGCAAGGTCTGCGATGCCTGCACCGGCAGGGCCAGCAGAACAAGGAACAGAGCAAATGCACGATCCATGGCCTTCCGTCCTTTTTGGCAGGGGACGTTCACGATACACCCGCCGATCCATCATCGTGGGGATCCCGCCCGCGAGTCATCTCATGCGTAAACCTGGGTTTCCCCGGTGTCCATGGAAGGTGGACGCCTCTCGGCAGCTGGCCGGATAACGGCAAGGAGCCCGATGCGCTTCAGTCGCCTTCCAACGTCGCATTGAAGCGCGCAAGGATGTACTCGTCGGTAAAACTGCGCAACTTCCAGTTCTTGATGAAACTGCAATGGCCGCCGTATGGAGCGATGTCCAGCTCGACGTTGGATGGAAGTCTCAACTCGGTGAATTCCTTGACCGGAATCACCGGGTCGTCCACCGACGTGAGAATGGTGGTCGGTACCTCAAGCTCGGCCATGCGCGTGCCACTGACCGAATAACCGTCGAGGTATTCGTCGAGGGTTCCGAAATCGGTGTGCCGCTCGACCTGGGCCCGGGTCAGGCCGCGCAGGCCTTCCCTGAGGTCATCAGGAGTGAAATAGTCCTGGTGCGGATACAGCTTCTGCTTGCGCTTGAGTGATCCGCGCCACTTGTGCATGAAGTACCACTCGTACATCCATGGCGCGGTTTCCAGTGCATGCAGGCC
>NZ_JAQIBU010000052.1 GCF_027858935.1 Oleiagrimonas sp.
CAAGTCGCTCAAGGCGTGGACATGGTAGGCCTGTCCATCGATCTCGAGATCGAGCACGCGCATGCGGTAACCCTGCATGTAACGCTCCTGGAGAAAACGAGCCCGCGGTGGCCTGCACCTGGGTAAAGCAATAAACGGAACGAAACGTGACGGTCGGGATTGCCCATCCGGCCAGGCGCTTGTCGCATTCAGCTTGTGATCGCAGTTTACCCCAGGGTGGAGACCTTGTGCGGGTGTTCAGTCGTCCAGGGCGCGAAGTTCGCGTTCGATGGCGAACACATGCGGATCCTCCTCGCCCAGTTCACGCAGGGACTCGGCCAGGCGCAGCAGATACTCGCGATTGGCTCCGCTGGGTCCGTGCGAGGAGGCGATATGCCGTGCGATCTGTTTTGCAGTGGCGGGGCCGAGCCATGCGGCATTGTCTTGTTCGGCGATATACACCAGTCCGTCGGCATGATCACCATCGGCGAAGGCGAAATCGGTGGTGAAACGCAGGTAGCCGTTCTTTTCGCGCACGTCCAGGTGCGCGAATACTTCCGGAGACACGCGATAGGCCATGCCGGCGCACACCGCATCGGGCTCGGGGACGAGCGTGACCACGCGTCCCGGTGATTGCGGGGTGCCGCGATGATCATGCGATCCCTGCCAGAAGCGGCGTACCCAACCGCGGATGCGCGCGTGCCGGCGTTCCAGATAGGGAAAGTCGGCCTTGTAGATCAACGAGCCGTACCCGAACAGCCAGACACTTTCGTGCCCGCTCAGGTCCTGTCGCATCTTGTTCTGCTGGATGGTGTCATGGGACATGACAAAAAATAATGCGGGCGATGACGCCAAGCTCAACCCCATCCGATCATGGCGTTACGTCGATCGGGGGCATGCCGAGACAAGGATCCGGTTCCATGAACACTGGATCAAGCATCGATCTGCATACAAACTAGACCCATGGGACTTGCCATCGTATGGCTGCGCCGTGACCTTCGGCTGGCCGACAACCCCGCGCTCGCCGCAGCCACGCGCAACCACGACCGGGTGCTTGCGGTGTACATCCATGCGCCGCTGGAGCAGGGCGCATGGGCGCCCGGCGCGGCCAGTTTCTGGTGGTTGCACCATTCGCTGGAGGCGCTCGATCAGCAACTGCAGCGGCACGCTGGACGCCTGCACCTGTGCCAGGGGGATAGCCTGGACACGCTGTGTGCGCTGGCAGACTCCAGCGGCGCCGAGGCGGTCTACTGGAATCGCCTGTACGAGCCGGCGCCTGTCCAGCGCGACGCCATCATCAAGAAGACATTGCGCGGTCGCGGCCTGCATGTGGCCAGTTTCGATGCCTCGCTGTGGCGCAGTCCATGGCAGGTGCTGACGCGCAAGGACGAGCCCTATCGCGTGTTCACACCCTTCTGGCGCAATCTGCGCGCGCAGCTGGGCGAAGAGATCCCCGTGCCTGCGCCTTCCCCGATGCGCATGGCCCAGGTCGAGGGCGGCGTGGTGCTGGAAGAGCTGGGTCTGCTGCCGCGTCGGGATTGGGCCAAGGGGTTTGATGCGCACTGGACGCCCGGCGCGCAGGGTGCCTTCGAGGCGTTGGAGCTGTTCGCCGGAGATGCGCTTGGTGCTTACCAAAGCCTGCGCGACCGGCCTGCCTGCAACGGGACCTCACGCCTCTCGCCACACCTGCATTTCGGCGAGATCACGCCGCGCCAGGTGCTGCACTGGCTGCGTCGTCATGCCGGCACGGACAAGGTTGTCTCGATGGAGGCCGCCGAGCCGTTCCTGCGCGAGCTGGGTTGGCGCGATTTTGCGCACCACGTCCTGTACCACTTTCCCCATACTGCAGTGCGCAACATGGATCCGCGTTTTGATCGTTATCCATGGGTCGAGGATGGCGATGCCTTGGGTCGATGGCAGCGAGGCAGCACCGGCATCCCGATTGTCGATGCCGGCATGCGCGAGTTGTGGGCCACCGGCTGGATGCACAATCGTGTGCGCATGATCGTGGCCAGCTGGCTGACCAAGAACATGCGTCAGCATTGGCTGCATGGTGCGCACTGGTTCTGGGACACCCTGGTGGACGCGGACCTGGCCAGCAACAGCCTGGGCTGGCAGTGGGTGGCCGGCAGCGGCGTGGATGCGGCACCGTATTTCCGCATCTTCAATCCGGTCACGCAGTCGCAGCGGTTCGACAAGGACGGCGCGTACATTCGCCGCTGGGTGCCGGAGCTGAGCGAGGCGCCGAAGGATCTGGTCCACGAGCCATGGAAACAGGAGGGTTACCCTTCATCGTGCGGCTATCCCGAACCGATGCTTGATCTCAAGACCTCCCGCGGCCGTGCCCTCGACGGCTACCAGCACATCCGAATGCAGGAAGAATCCTGACCCCGCCTGCTCCAAACCATGGTACGCATGGGTCGTCAGGGGTCGGTTTTTTCGGGGGGATGCTCGCGCTTGAGCAGGAGCGAGAGTACTGGTGGCGTGACCACGGCGGTGAGCAGCGACATCGCCACGATCACCGCATAGACCTGAGCACTGAACACGCCCGCGGCCAGTCCCAACGCGGCGATCACCACGCCCACCTCGCCGCGTGGCACCATGCCGAAGCCGACGATCAGCGCCCCCCGCCGACCCAAGGCCAGGGCGCCCAGGAAACCGCCGACCAGCTTGGACACGATGGCGATCACGGTCACCACCAGCAGCATCCAAAGGGCATCCCAGCTGGCCAGGGCATGCAGATCCATCTTGGCCCCGGTGATCACGAAGAAAAACGGCGTCAGCAGGGCCAGCAGCGGTTGCATGCGATGCTCGAGCATTTCCCGCTGACGGGTTTCCGAGGCGATCATGCCGGCCAGGAAAGCGCCGATGATCGCGGCCAGTCCGAAACGCGTGGACAGGAACGCCAGGCCCAGGCACAGCGCCAGCACGAGGGTCAGTGGCGAGTGCGAGCTGAGCGGTTTGTCCAGCCAGTGCGATCGTCGTCGCGCGAAGTGCGTGCCGGCCCAGCCGAACACGCCGAGGAAGCCGATCGCGCCCAGCAATGTCAGCAATAGCGACTGGATGTTGATCTGGCCGCCGCCCTGCAGCGAGGAGACCACGCCCAGCAGCAGCATGGCCAGGATGTCGTCGATCACCGCCGCACCCAGGATCACGCGGCTTTCGGTGTGCTGCAGCACGCCCAGTTCCTGCAGCACGCGTGCGGTGATGCCCGCGGACGTGGCCACGAACGCGGCCGCCACGAACATTGACTTGATCCATTCAAAGCCCGAGCCGTGCGCCCAGAGCACGCCCGCGCCGAATGGAATGATGACTCCAAGCAAGCCGACCGCAAAGGCGCTCTTGCCGACCTTTTTCAGCTCATCCAGCCGTGTTTCCAGGCCCACCGAGAACAGCAGCAGCACCACCCCGATCTCAGCCAGGGCGTCGAGCGGGGTGCCGGGCATGATCTGTTCCGGAACGATCCAGCCCAGCACTGAAGGACCGATCACGCAGCCAGCCGCAATCTCGCCGACCACGCCGGGCATGTTCAGGCGCTGCGCGATCTCGGCGCCGACCTGCGCGGCCAGGAAGATGACGAACAGAGCGAGCAGGATGTCGCTGGCGTGATGCATCGAACGCTCATTGCATAGGGGCGATGGACGCCGATGCTACAGGAATTGCTTGACCGGCTTCGCATCGTCGCGAGTGGAAATCCAGGCTTCAGGAGATACCGAACAGGTGCATCGAATCAAACCACAGGTGCAGGCCGATGCTGGCGGCAAAACCCAGGGCGATGGCCCAACTCCATTTGAGATGTTCGCGGAACGTGTACATGCCGCGCGACACGCCCATCAAGGCAACACCTGCTGCCGATCCGACGGAAAGAAGGCTGCCGCCGACACCCGCGGTCAGGGTGATCAGCAGCCACTGCCCCAGGCCCATGGGCGGGTTCATCTTCAGTACCGCGAACATGATCGGGATATTGTCCACCACGGCCGACAGCACGCCCATGCCGGTATTGGCCAGGGTATAGCCGATCGTGCCATACAGATACTTCGAGGCCAGCTCCAGGTACCCCATGGCGGCCAGTCCGCCGACACAGGCGAACACACCATAAAAGAACAGCAGCGTGTCCCACTCGGCGTTGGCGATGATCTTGAAGATCGAATAGCCCTGGTCCTCCACACCCTGTGCCAGGGCATAGTGACGTTGTTTGCGCTCGATGCGCGTGGCCACCAGGTTGAGCAGCGCCAGGCCGGTCAGCATGCCGTAGGCGGCCGGCATGTGCAGCCACTGTTTTCCGATGACGGTGATGGCAATGGTCAGCGCAAAGCTGACGCAGATGCCGATGCCGCCGTGCTTGATGTGCGCTTCCTTTGAGGACGCCTCGGGACGACCCGCCGGCACCGCGAACGTCATCAGCAGCGCCGGCACCAGCCAGTTGACCAGTGCGGGTGCCAGCAGCGTGATGAAGTCGAGGAACTCGGCCTTGTGCGCCTGCCACACCATCAGCGTGGTGATGTCACCAAAGGCGCTCCAGGCACCGCCGGCATTGGCGGCCACCACCAGGTTGATCATGGCCAGGGTGATAAAGCGCGCGTTGCCGGCGCCCAGCGCCAGAACCACCGCGGACATCACCAGCGCAGTGGTCAGGTTGTCCAGCATCGGCGACAGGAAGAAGGCCAGGGTACCGGTGATCCAGAACAGTTGCCGGAAGCTGAAATGCCGGCGCGTGATCTGCGCACGCAGGGCTTCGAAAATGCCGCGCTCGCCCATGGCCGTCACATAGGTCATGGCCACGACCAGGAAGAAGAACAGCTCGGCATACTCAAGGAACATGCTCTCGAAGACGGTCTTGACCGCCGAGCCGCCTGCGCCATCGCCGCCGATCCTCCAGGCCAGCATCGCCCAGATCAGCGCCGCGGCCAGCAATACCGGCTTGGACTTCGCGATGCGGATGCGTTCCTCGGCGATGACCGCCGCGTAGGCCAGCACGAACAGCGCCAGCGCAATCCATCCGATCGGGTGTCCCGTGAGATGGAAATTGGCGTCCGGCGAAGCGGCGGCCGACGATTCGCTGGCGAGCGCCTGCAGAGCGAGCAATGAACGCATGCGGTGTCCTTTGGGTTTGGAGGAGTCGCGATCGGAATCTTGTCTGCAGCAATTGCGACACTATTGCCAAAGGTAGCTTGTACCCGCTCCGGGTGTCAGCCCCTCAGGTGCTGCGCACGTCCGGATGACGATCGTCGCGCAGGCGACGGAAAATGAACGCGGCCACAAAGATGAACATGGACAGGATCAGCACCGTGAACCGGAAGGCGCCGACATAGCTGTCGGCCACATGCTGCTGGTTGACGAAAGCCGCCATCAGTAGGGACGAGAGCGCAATACCGAAGCTGACCGAGAGGTATTGCGTGGAAGACATCAGCGACGAGGCCTGCGCTGCGCGCGAGGATTCCAGATCGATATAGGCCAGTGTGTTCATCGAGGTGTACTGCAGTGACATCACGAAGCCGTACACGAACACCAGCGCACCGATGGCCACGGCCGGCGTGCCGCGGTCGAACAGTGCGAAGCACGCCAGCAGCACGCTGACCAGCAAGGTGTTGGTGAACAGCACGCGGCGGTAGCCAAAACGGGTGAGGGCGCGGTCAATAAGCGGTTTCATGGCGATCATGCCGACTGCCTGCGGCACGAGGATCAGGCCGGCCCGGAACGGCGACCAGCCGCAACCGACCTGGAGGAACAGCACCAGAAGGAACGACATGCCGCCCGTGGCCAGGCGCATGAACAGACCACCGCCCACCGCGATGGCGAAGGTACGACGGCGCAGCAGGGCGATTTCGGTCACCGGATGCGGCGTGCGCCGACTATGGGCGATGTAGACGGCGGCGAACACGATCCCGGCGACGGCGAGGATCGCGACCCGCAGGCCGCTGTACCCGCTGCTGGCGTTCTCCGCCGCTGTCATCAACAGCACCGAGGCCACCGCAAAAAGGATGAACCCGGCGAAGTCGAACGGTCGCCGGGGGCCACGGATGTCCGGCATGGCGCGGCGGTTCAGCCACAGACCCAGCAGGCCCACCGGCAGGTTGATCAGGAAGATCAGCCGCCAGCTGACGTATTCGGACAGGAAGCCGCCCAGCACCGGCCCCAGCACCGGACCCAGTAGGCCCGGGATGGCCACCATGCTCATGGCCGACACGAATTCGCGGCGGCTGAACGAGCGCACCAGCACGTAGCGCCCGACCGGCATCAGCAGTGCGCCGCCCATGCCCTGCAGCACGCGCGCGGCGACCAGCTGCGGCAGGTCCTGGGCCAGGCCGCAGGCCAGCGAGCCCAGCGTGAACACGCTGATGGAAATGGCGAAGACGCGCCGCGTGCCGAAGCGGTCGGCCAGCCACGGGCTGGCGGGAATGCACACGGCCAGGGTCAGCACGTACGCGGTCAGCGCGGTCTTCAACGACAGCGGCGTCACGGCCAGCGCCTGCGCAATCGGCGGTACCGCGGTGTTGACGATGGTCGAATCCAGGGTCTGCATGAAGAACGCCGCCGCGACCAGCGCCAGCAGCAGACGGGTGGCCTTGGGCGACAGGTCCATCGGTTCGCGGTCGTCGAGGGCGTCGTGCGTGTGGGTGGGCGCGTCGTTCATCGGGTGCAAGTGTATCTGTCCAATGGATCCATCCCGGATGCGCTTGGCTTATCCGGGCTACGGCTGTGCGGTGTCCGGTAAACTGCGCATACGAAGCAAGGAGCCTGCTTGATGCCGAATGCCACGCCTTCCCGGGATGCCGCCGAACGCGCCGCCGCGCTGCGCGCGCGCCTGGAGGATGCCAACTACCGCTACCACGTGCTCGACGATCCGGACATCCCGGATGCCGAGTACGACCGCATGCTGCGCGAGCTGGACGCGCTGGAGTCCGAACACCCCGACCTTGTGCGCGACGACTCGCCCACGCGCAAGGTCGGCGCGCGCGCCGAGGGCGGCTTCGCCGAGGTCCGGCATGCCATCCCCATGCTTTCGCTGGGCAATGCCTTCGAGCAGGAAGGCGACGACGACGCCACCCGGTTTGTCGAGATCGGCGACTTTGTGCGCCGCGTCGATCAGACCCTGGGTCGCACGGACCCGAAATTCTCGGTCGAGCCGAAACTCGACGGCCTGGCCATCAGCCTGCGCTACGAGCACGGCGTGTTCGTGCAGGGTGCCACGCGTGGCGACGGCGAGACCGGCGAGGACGTGACCGCCAATCTGCGCACGGTGCGTGCCATCCCGCTGCACCTGCGTGGCTCGGGCTGGCCGGACATACTCGAGGTGCGCGGCGAGGTGGTCATGCTGCGCAAGGACTTCGAGGCCTTCAACGCATGGGCCCGCGAGCACGGGGCGAAACCGCTGGCCAATCCGCGCAATGGCGCTGCCGGTTCGCTGCGCCAGCTCGACCCCTCCGTCACCGCGCACCGTCGCCTGAGCTTCTTCGCCTATGCCGTGGGCGTGGTCGAGGGCGGGGACCTCCCGTCGACGCATTCAGGAACCCTGGCGCAACTGCGCGACTGGGGTTTTCCCGTTTCGCCGTTGGTCGACACCACGCGCGGCTTCGAGGGGCTGATCGCCTACTTCCACCGCATCGGCGAGGCGCGTGACACGCTGCCGTATGACATCGACGGGGTGGTCTACAAGCTGGACGACTACCAAGGCCAGCGCGAGATGGGCTTCGTCTCGCGCGCACCGCGATGGGCTATCGCGCACAAGTATCCGGCCCAGGAGCAGATGACCGAACTGCTCGAGATCGAGGTCCAGATCGGGCGCACCGGCGCGGCCACGCCGCGCGCGCGGATGCAGCCGGTGCAGGTCGGCGGCGTCACCGTGACCCACGCCACGTTGCACAACGCCGACCAGGTCGCACGGCTGGACGTGCGCGTGGGCGACACGGTGATCGTGCGCCGCGCCGGCGACGTGATTCCCGAGGTGGTGCGCGTGGTGCCCGAGCGTCGCCCGCCCGACACCGTGGCCTGGCAGATGCCGGCGACCTGCCCGGAGTGCGGCTCCGAACTGCTGCGCGAGGACGACAAGGCGGTCTACCGCTGCACCGGTGGCCTGATCTGTGCTGCGCAGCGCAAGGAGGCCCTGATCCATTTTGCCTCGCGCAGGGCGATGGATATCGAAGGTCTGGGCGAGCGTTACGTCGACGCGCTGGTGGAACTGGAGATCGTGCACACGCCGGCCGACCTCTACGGCCTCGACGTCGAGGCCTTCGTCGACATGAAGCGCCGCAGCGAAGAGCGCGACGGCACCACGCCGGATACCGTCAGGAACGGCAAGGTCGCCACCAAGTGGGCCGAGAACCTGGTCGCGGCCATTGCCGCCAGCAAACAGGCCACGCTGTCCCGGTTCCTGTTTGGCCTGGGCATCATGCATATCGGAGAAAGCACGGCAAAAACACTCGCCAAGTGGTTGGGAAATATTGAATTTATAGCGTCGACGCCTGCCCATATCTTGCGCGTGTTGCCGGATATCGGGGACGAGGTCGCGGCCTCCATCGCGGCCTTCTTTCATCAGACGGGCAACCGCGAGGTGGTGGCTTCGCTGCTGAACGCCGGCATCACCTTCAGCGACGCGTCGGTACCCGCCGCCGAACTGCGCGATCGCCTGGATTTTTCCGTGCTGCTGAACCAGGTAGGCATCCCGGGTCTGGGGCCCACGAATGCCCGGCGGCTCGCCGAACACTTTCCTACCCTCGACGCTTTGACCGAGGCCGGGCCCGATCACTGGAGCAGCGCGGGCCTGCCGAAGAATGCAGTCTGCAGCCTGCAGGGCTTCCTCGACAACGCGCAGGCCGTGAAGGATCTGCGCGCCTCCGAACGGACCATGCAGCGACTGCTCGAAGCCGCCGCTGCCTCCGGCGGCCAGGGTGATCTTGCGCTGGCAGGAAAGACGGTGGTCCTGACAGGTTCGCTTGCATCGCTGACCCGGGAGGAGGCGCGCGAGAAGCTCGAGGCGCTCGGCGCCAAGGTCAGCGGCAGCGTGTCCGGGAACACCGATTTCGTGGTCGCCGGCGAAGCGGCCGGCTCCAAGCTGGAAAAGGCGCGCAAGCTCGGCATCGAGGTTTGGGACGAGGCGCGACTGCAGCACTATTTCGCCGCGCACTCCGGCGGGTAGGTTCCGATGGACCGGGCCCCGAGCAGGCAGGATCGGACGTATATCCATGTGCCCTGCATGGATCTGGATGCTGCGATGGATTTCTACACGCGGCAGCTGGAATTCCGCCTGGACATGATCATGCCGGCCGATGCGCCGCGCGTCGCAGCGCTGTCGGGCTACGGCATCACACTGCGCCTGGAGCGTGTCGAGGCATCCGGGCTTGCGAACGCGCCGGTGCCGGGTCCGGACGGATCCGGTGATCCCGGTTCCATCCGGATCCACCGTGCTTCGTCCGCGGATGCATGGGGCGCTGGACGCGCCGGCATGCACTATCGCGATCTGGTCCCCGGACGCATGGATGGACGCTTCATCGCTTCGCACATCCGGATTCCCGATGGCGGTCCGGTGGCGGATTACGTGCACTATCACCGGGTCGATTTCCAGATGATCTTCTGCCGGCGCGGCTGGGTGCGCGTGGTGTACGAGGACCAGGGACCGCCGTTCACGATGCAGTCCGGCGATTGCGTGCTGCAGCCGCCAACGATCCGGCACCGCGTGCTGGAAGCCTCGCCGGGCCTGGAGGTTATCGAGGTCGGCAGTCCGGCCGAGCACGAGACCTGGCGCGATCATGAGCTGTCCCTGCCCACGCCCGGAGTGCATCCGGAACGCATCTTCGGTGGCCAGCGTTTCGTGCGCCATGTCGCCGCCGATGCATGTTGGTCATCTTTCTACGAGGGCGGGTGGAAGTCGGTGGACACCGTAATCGCCGCTGCAACCGGCGGGCGGGGCGGTATTCGTGTCCTGCGCAGCACGCAGGTGCGCGGAACGCCTGCACCGGATCCCATGCTGGCCCATGATCGGATGCGGTTCCTGTTTGTCCTCTCCGGACGCCTGTGCCTGCAGGCTCCGGGACCGGTGCTCCACATGCTCGAGACGGACGATGCATGTCTGGTTCCCGCAACCGTGGAGCATGCCCTCGAGGCCGTCACGCCGTGCGAAATCCTGGAAGTGTGGATGCCGGCGCACCGGTCCTGAGGGCGCCTCTTCGGATGCACGTGCGGGGCCATTGCGGAACTCGCCTGCTTCACCATGCTCGGGTAAGCTGACCGGGGATTTCTCCAGCAGGATCGGACCGTGCCCGCCCACTTGATGCGTCTGGTTGTCCCTCGCGGGCGCGCCCTCCCGGAGGCGGCCTTCGGCCTTGTCCGGGCTACGGCGTCATCGACTGCAACGCGCCGAAGGTCCCCGACCCCGTAGCCCGGATAAGCAAAGCGCATCCGGGACGCACTCGTCGATGCGCTTGTTCTCCGGTTTGCCATCGAGGGCGCGCCTGGCGCGCCATCCCGGAGGCGGCCTGCGGCCTTGTCCGGGCTACGGCGTCATGGACTGCAACGCGCCGAAGGTCCCCAACCCCGTAGCCCGGATAAGCAAAACGCATCCGGGGCTACGGCGTCACGGACTGCACGCGCCGAAGGTCCCCGACCCCGTAGACCCGTAGCCCGGATAAGCAAAGCGCATCCGGGGCACCGGCTACAACGCGGCGATGGCCTCGCGCACCGGTGTCTGCCCGGCCAGCAGTTCGAACGTCATGCCGGCGGTCTCCGGTGCCTGCAACACGGCCATCAGCACCGCGGCCACGTCCGCGCGCGGCACACTGCCTGAACGCCCGAGGCTGTTCGACACCGCCACCTTGCCGCTGCCCACGTCGTCCGTGAGACGCCCCGGACGCACGATGGTGTAGTCCAGACCGCTGTCGGCCAGGTGTTTGTCGGCGGCTTGTTTTGCCTGCAGGTAATGGCGCAGGCCTTCCGGCCCGTTGTCGGGGTCGTCGGTTCCCATGGACGAGACCATCACGAAGCGCTGGATGCCGGCATCCTTGCAGGCATCGATCAAACCGATGGCGCCATCGCGATCCACGGCATCGGTCTTTTCCGGACCGGTCTGGCCGCCGGATCCGGCGGTGAAGACCACGGCATCGCAGCCCTCCATTGCCGGGCGCACGTCGCCTTCGAGGTCGGCAACGATGGTCTCGTCTGCGCCCAGTGTGCGCAAGGTATCGGATTGTCCGGCATCACGGATCATGGCGCGGCTGTGGTTTAGGCTGAGTTTGATGCGGCGAAGGAGCTGGCGGCCGATCTGGCCGTTGGCTCCGGCAACGAGTATAAGCATGTGCTTCTCCCATGGTTTGAAGAAATTTGGAAAGGGCCAGGTGCGCGCGGAACTAGCTCTTGAGATGCGCGCGGCGTGCGGCGACCTGCGCCAGGGAGGCCCAGTCGAGATCGCCCTCGTCTGCAGCCAGCGCTTCGAGCAGCGACTGGCGGACCGCGTTGGCAAAAGGCATCGGCACGCGCGAGTCGTCACCGGCCTCCAGGGCCAGGCCCACGTCCTTGAAGCCCAGTCGTACCGGAAATCCTGCCGGGGTGTAGCTCGACTCGGCGATCAACTTGCCGTAGCCCTTGTAGGCGGGTGCGGCAAACAGGGTCTGCGTCATGATTTCCAGGAAGTCCGCAGCACCCACTCCATGCGCCCGGGTCAGCGCCGAAGCCTCGGCCATGCTCTCGATGGCGGAGGCCAGCATGAAATTGCCAGCGATCTTGACCACGCTGGCGTGATACGGCTCGCTGCCGACCGGCCAGACTTTCTGGCTGACGGCTTCCAGTGCGGGCTTGATCGTCTCCAGGGCCTGCGCGTCACCGGCAGCGACCACGTTCAGGGTGCCCGCGGCGGCCATGTCCGGTCGCCCGAAAACCGGTGC
>NZ_JAQIBU010000331.1 GCF_027858935.1 Oleiagrimonas sp.
GCCCGGTCCCGATCCGGGCCACGCGGGCTACTCGACCGGTGTGGTCTCGACCGCCGGCGGACTTCCTCCGCTGCTGGCGCCTCGCGTCATGGCCACCAGCAGGGCGCGCAGGGCAGCCGGCTTGACCGGCTTGTGCAGCGTCGGGATGCCCAGCGAGCGGGCGCGAATTTTCAGTTCCGCGCTGCCATCGGCGGTGATCAGCGCCGCCGGCAGCCCGGGCTGGATCCGACGCAGTTTCGAGATCGCGTCGATCCCGTCCTCGTCTTGATCGAGGTGGAAGTCGGCCAGCAGCAGGTCCACGCGGGTCTGCTGCAGGGCACTGGAAGCCTCATGCGGGTTGCGTGCAACGATGCATGTTGTGCCCCAGCGTGCCAGCAGGCTGGTCATGCCTTCCAGGATGTTCGGATCGTTGTCCATGCATAGCACCTTCAGGTTGAGCGTGCCCGGCATCGGCATCGGCTCGCCCAGCGGGGTGACCGGTTGCGCCTGCGTGCGCGGAAGCTCCAAGGCGAAACAGCTTCCATGCCCCGGCAGTGAGCGCAGGTCCAGCTTGTGCCCGAGGATGCCGGCGATGCGTTCGCAGATCGACAGCCCCAGACCCAGGCCTTTCTCGCCCCAGGGGGAAGGTTCCTGCAGGCGCTGGAATTCGTTGAAGATCAGTTCGCGTTTCTCCACCGAGATCCCGGGGCCGGTATCCCAGACCTCGATCCGGACGCAGTCACCGCGGGCGCGCGCGCCCATGAGCACGCCACCGTAGCGGGTGTACCTGAGGGCATTGGAAATGAAGTTCTGCAGGATCCTGCGCAGCAGCTGCATGTCGCTGCGCACGGCCAGCGAGGTGGGTGCCACGCGCAGTTCCAGGTTGCGCTGCGAGGCGACCACGGCAAATTGCGCCTGGATGGAGTTGAACAGCGGCGCCAGCATGAAGTCTTCCAGCTCCGGTCGATAGCGACCCGCGTCCAGACGCGAGGCATCCAGCAGGTCCTCGAGCAGATCCTCGGCCGAGCGGAAGGACTGGTCGATGCGCTCGGCCAGACGGCTGACCTCCTCATCCAGGCCGGGCTGGTGGCGCAGCGCCGAGGTAAAAAGTCGCGCGGCATTCAGCGGTTGCAGCAGGTCGTGGCTGGCTGCGGCGAGGAAGCGGCTCTTGGACTGGTTGGCCGTTTCCGCCGCGCGCTTGGCCAACTCCTGCGCCGTCAGCGCCTCGGACAGTTCAGCCGTGCGTTCGGCCACACGCTGCTCGAGGGTCTCGTTGGCCTCGATCAGGGCCTGCTCGGCATGCTTGTATACGGTGATGTCGGTGTAGGTGGTGACATAGCCGCCGCCGGGCAGGGCGTGGCCGCGCATTTCCAGCACGCTGCCATCGGCGCGGAAACGCTGGAACATGTAGGGGTTGCCCACACGCAGGTAGGCCAGTCGCTTGGCAATATTCTCCTCGACCTCTTGCGGCGGGCAGTCGCCGCGCTCGAAGTTCCAGCGGATCAGGTCGGCGACCGGGCGGCCGACGTAGATCATGCCTTCCGGATATTTGAAGATCTCGATATAGCGACGGTTCCACATCACCAGCTGCAGATGGGCATCGACCACGCTGATGCCATGCGCCACGTTCTCCAGTGCGGTCGAAAGCAGACCGCGGTTGAAGCGCAATTCCTGCGAGGCCTCGTCCAGCAGGGCGACCGCCTCGGCCAGGTCCAGGCCCTTGCCGGACAGCGCGCTGGTCAGCATGCGTCGTGCGCCGGCCGCACCGATGGCCCCGGCCATCAGGCGCTCGGCAAACTGCAGCAGCCGTCGGTCCGCCGAGGCCTGGGGTTCCAGCGTCAGGTCGTTGCGCCGTGCATACTCGGCAAAGGCGCGCTGGGTCCCGCGTTCGCCGACAATGCGGCTGGCGATGCTGCGCAGGTCCGAGATGCTGATGCGCCCGTGCCAGATTTCGCCCTTGCCGACCTGCAACTGCAGTGGGTCCAGGAACACCGCCGTGTTCAGGCGTTCGTCGACACTGGGCCGGTAACGCAGCGACACCAGCACCAGCACACTGATATTGAGCAACAGCGACCAGAACGTGCCATGCACGATCGGCGCCCAGCCGTACAGGTGGAACAGGCTTTGCGGACGCATCCAGGCAATACCGAGCGGCCCGTCCATGATCCACGCTTGCGAGACCCATCCGGCGCCCGCAAGCGTGGGCAGCAACAAGGTGTAGGTCCATACCGCGAAGCCCGTGGACAACCCGCACAGCACGCCGCGTCGACTGGCCCGCCGCCAGTACAGTGCGCTGATGATGGCCGGCGCGAACTGGGCCACGGCGGCCATCGCCAGCAGGCCCATGTCGGCCAGGTTCTCTTCGCCGGAAGTGACGCGGTAGTAGCCATACGCCAGCGTGGCAATCAACACGATGGACACGCGGCGGATGTTCAGCACGATCGAGGACAGATCGCCTTTGTGGTCCAGCTGCAGGCGACGGATGCGCAACAGCGCAGGCATCACCAGGTCGTTGCTGATCATGGTCGACAGCGCCAGGGTGGCCATGATCACCATGCCGGTCGCTGCAGAGAAGCCGCCGACATACGCCAGTACCGCCATGCCGGCCGAATCGTGGCGCAACGGCAGGCGCAGCAGCCAGGTATCGGCACCACCATCGAGCATGGCGGGGTCGTGGCTTCCGGCGGCCACCACCGGCAGCACCATCAGGCTGATGATCAGCAGGTACAGCGGAAACATCCAGCGTGCGGTGCGGATGTCTCGGGGATGCTCGCATTCGATGACGCCGACCTGGAATTGTCGCGGCAGGCAGAACATCGCACACGCCGCCAGCAGGGTTTCGGTCATGAAGCCGGAGGGCAGACCGGTCTCGACCTGGTGCACCGGAAGCTTCAGGGTCTGCAGCAGGCCCGGTCCGTGCTCAAAGGCGAACACGCCCACGGCGACAAAGGCGACCAGTTTCACCAGGGCCTCGACGGCCAGCGCCAGCATCAGGCCGTGGTGGTGTTCGGTGGCGTCGATGCCGCGGGTGCCGAACAGGATGGCGAACACCGCCAGCAAACCGGCGCACCACAATGCACTGTCGCCGATCAGGTTCTGGTCAACCACGCCGTTGTGGGCCAGCAGCGTGAACGACATCGCCACGGCCTTGTACTGCAGGGCGATGTAGGGCACTGCCGCGGTGACCGCGATCAGGGTGACCAGCGCGGCCAGGCCTTGCGACTTGCCGAAGCGCGCGCCGATGAAGTCGGCAATCGAGGTGATGTTGCGCTGCTTGGCCATCAGCGTCAGGCGTTCCATCAACCGGATGCCGAACACGAACAGCAGGATCGGGCCGACATAGATCGCCAGGTAGCCGATGCCCTCGCGTGCCGCGCTGCCCACCGCGCCGTAGAAGGTCCAGGAGGAGCAGTACACGGCCAGGGCCAGGCCGTAGATGATCGGCCGCAGCGTCCTGCGTCCCGGATACAGCGGGCGCCGGTCGCCCCACCATGCAATGGCGAACAGCGAGCCGACATACAGCAACGAAACCAGTATCAACCATCCGGCCATGCCGATATCCCCCTGAGGATGCCGTATCGGTGTGCGCTGACGCGTGGTTCGATTCTAGGGGACTGGGTCCTGCGGCGCGAGCGCATGCAGTCGCGTCAGGTCCGCAGTGGTGTCGATGTCCATGCGCGCCTCGGGCATCTTCAGCACGATGCATTGCCCGCAATGGGCCTGCAGCAGCGCGCTTGCGCCGCGTGGACCCGAGCAACCCGCCAGTTCTTGGAAAAAGGCCCGCGGGAACAGGCAGGGCGGTCCCGGCACCGGGCCGTGATCGACGCACACGATCCGCTGCGGATGCTGCCTGTGGGCCTCCAGCAACGGCTGCAGACGGGCGCGATCCACCTGCGGTTGATCGGCCAGGCAAAGCAGTATCGCGCTGGATTCGGGATGCTGACTCTGCACGTGGCGCACGCCGCAGGCGATGGAACTGCCCAGCCCCGACTTCCAGTCCGGGTTGAACAGCACGTCAAGTTCAAGGTCGGCCAGCAGCGGCTGTAGGATGCGCGCATGTGCGCCCAGCACCACGCTGAGCGCAGCGCCAGCCCCCATGACCATGCGCGCGGCGCGGTGCAGCATGGGTTCGCCATGCACCAGGGCCTGTTGCTTGGGACCGTCGGCAAAGCGCGTCGAGGCACCGGCGGCCAGAAGGATCACGTGAAGGTGGGGGGCGTTATGCATCATCCATCAGTCGTGGATCGGGCCGTCGTGAGCGGACAGCGCCCGGCCTTCCCGGCGATGCATCTGCGCCATGATTTCCGCGGCCACCGCAACGGCGATCTCCTGCGGCGTTTCCGAACCGATGTCCAGGCCTGCCGGCGCACGCAGGCGCGTGGCATCCAGCCCGGTCGCCTGCTGCATGCGCGCGGCACGCTGGCGTGATCCCAGCGCGCCCAGGTAGGCCAGTGGCGCATCAGCCAGCGCATTCAGGTACTCGATGTCGCGATACAGATGGTGGGTCATGACCACGGCCGCGCTGTAGCGGTCCGCGTGCAGCTGCTTGCGCAATGCGTCGGGTCCGGCCGCCAGCCGATGCACCGCTTCGGGCATTTCGCTGCCGGCCAGGGCCTCGCTGTCCGCGTCCACCACGGTCACCTGCCAACCGAGTTGCAGGCCGACCCGGGCCAGGGCCTGTGCGCCGCCGTGGCTGCCGATCAGCAGCAGACGATAGCGCGGGGACAGCGGTTGCAGCAGGATCCCGACAGGGCCTTCGGATCCACGCAGGGTGACCACCGTGGTGCGTGCGGGCGGTTGCTGCAGACAGGCTTCGAGCTGTTCGCGCAGCAGATTGTCGCGCAGGGCGTCGTGCAGCACAGCACCGGACCAGAGCAGCCGTCGTGGGTGCGGCAGGATCGCGCCTCCGGGGCCGCTGTAGGCCGTAGCCAGCACCCCTTCGCGGCGCTGCCCGCGCCAGCTTCGCAGCCGCGCAACCCAGTCATGCTCGAGCTGCGCGGCCAGCGGTTCGATCAGGACTTCGAGTTCGCCTTCGCAGCCCATTTCCATCATCACGTCCAGGCCGTGCTCTGGGTCGTAGCGGGCCAGCGTGGCCCGCTCGTCGCGGATGACGTCCCGGGCGCGGTGCACGATGTCGCGTTGCGGGCAGCCGCCGGAGAGCGCGCACACCACGCGGCCGTCCGCGTGCACCAGCATGGCGGTCCCGGCGCGCCGGAAGGTCGAGCCGCGCGTGCGCACCAGGGTGGCCAATGCGGCTGTGCTGCCGTCCGCCAGCGTCTGATGCAGCGCATCCAGCAGCCGGTCCAGTTCGGCGGAAACGCTCATGCGCGTGGATCCCGTGATGCCCGCTGCATCTGGATGCCGGTCATGGGTGCGGCAAGCTGTTCAGACGCTCACCCGGGATTGCAGCAGGTCCTCGATGCGGATCGGAAGCTGGCGCACGCGCACGCCCGTGGCGTGGTAGACGGCGTTGGCAATGGCCGGGGCCACGCCGGCCAGGCCGATCTCGCCGACACCGCGGGCACCCAGCGGATTGAGCGCGTAATCCGGATAGTCGAGAAAGGTGACATCAAGCGCCGGCTGGTCGGCATGCGTGGCGACCAGGTAGTCGGCCAGGTTGCTGTTGATCGGCGCCCCGCTGCGGGCGTCATATTCGGTCTGCTCGAACAGCGCCATGCCCACGCCCATGACAATGGCGCCTTCGATCTGGTTGCGTGCCGTGCGCTCGTTGATGATGCGGCCGCCGTCGATCATGGTCACCAGCCGGTGCACCCGCAGGCGCGCGATGCGCGGCTGCCAGCGCACTTCGACAAAGTGCGTGCCGTAGGAATGGAACGAGAGCTTGTCGGCATCGGCATCCTTGGAGCTGCTCTTGGAGCTGCCCTTGCCGCTGACCCGGTCCAGGTGCGCATCGGCCAGGATCGATCCCAGACTGCGGCCATTGCCGGCATCGCCCTTGCGCCGCACGCGTCCGTTTTCGACCCGCAGCTCGTCCATGGCGGTCCCGGCGAAGGCGGCGCCCGGCTGGGTGGCGGCCTGCATCACCTGGTGCAGCGCCGCCTCGGCGGCCTGCTTGGTGGCGGGGATCACCGAAGCGGTGACCATCGAGCCACCGGAAAGCGGGCCCGGGGGCAGCTTGGAGTCGCCGATGTCCACCGTGATGCGATCCAGCGGGATGCCGGTGTATTCGGCCACCAGCTGCGCCAGCACGGTGTAGGTGCCGGTACCGATGTCCTGGGTGGCGCTGAGCACGCGCGCCGTGTTGTCGGCATGCAGCTCCACCGAGACATCGGCCGGAAGCCGCGCCGCCATCCAGGCACACGAGGCCATGCCCCAGCCCAATATGGTGTCGCCCTCACGCATGCTGCCGATCTTCGGGTTGCGCTTGTCCCAGCCGAATTTTTTCGCGCCTTCGCTGAGGCATTCGCTCATGTGGCGCGAGGAAAACGGCACATTGCGGCTTTCGTCGATCTTCGGTTCGTTGCGCTGGCGCAACTGCACCGGGTCCATGTCCAGCGCCACGGCCAGCTCGTCCATCGCCGACTCGACCGCGAACAGGCCGGGCACGGCGCCGGGGCCGCGCATGGCGGTGCTGGGTGCGATGTCGCGACGCACCAGTCCACCGGTGACGCGCAGGTTCGGGGTCGAGTACAGGAACGGCGTGGCTTCGCCGCACGGCTCCTTGTTGTTCTCGTTGGGTGCGGTGCTGCACAGGTAGTCCTGCTGCAGCGACAGCAGACGGCCATCGTGGTCGGCCCCCAGGCGCATGCGCTGCTGGGTGTTGGGCCGATGTCCGACATCCTCGAACATCATCTTGCGCGAGACCACCAGCTTGATCGGGCGCTCCAGGTTGCGCGCCGCAGCCGCGGCCAGCAGTGCGTGCGGCCAGGGCCACAGCTTGCCGCCAAAGCCCGAGCCCAGGAATTTCATCACGATGCGCATGCGCTCGACCGGAACGCCCAGCATCGCCGCCATCACGCGGCGGTGGTTCATGATCGACTGCGTGGTTTCGTACAGCGTGAAGTTGTGCCCGTCCCAGGTCGCCACGCTGGCATGCAGTTCGATCGGGTTGTGGGTCTCGATCGGGGTGCTGTAGGTCTGGTCGATCTTCACCGGCGCCGTGCTGAACCCGGTCTGGGTGTCGCCGCGATGGCTGTCGATATCGGTCTTGCCCCCGGTCGTCATGGCCATGCGCACATCCGGGGTGTGCGCGTCATATTCCACGTGGACCCGGCGCGCGGCAGCGGTGGCCTGCTCGAAGGTATCGGCCACCACCACGGCCACGTACTGGCCCCAGTAGCGGATCACGTCGTCAGCCAGCGGCGGGCGATGCTCGTCGAGGATCATCTGCCCGTGGTTGTGCTTGGGCACCCGCTGCAGCGGGCCGATGTTGGCGCGCGTGAAGATCTCGTGCACGCCGGGCATCTTGATGGCATGCGAGGTGTCCATGTGCGTGATCTTTCCGGTGCTGATGGTGGCGCACACCGGTACGGCATACAGCAGGCCGGGAAAGTTGTAGTCGGAACTGTATTCGGCGCGGCCCGTGACCTTGAGCGGACCGTCCACGCGCGCAAAGCGTCCGCCGATGAAGGGCATGCCGGAGGGGTTGGACGTCAACATGGCAAATTCCTCAGGCGGTTGCAGTGGCAAGGGCATGACGCAGGCAGCGCCGGGCGAGTTCGATCTTGAAGGCGTTCTGGCTCTGCGGTCGCGCATCGCGCAAGGCTGCTTCGGCGGCGGCCGTGAACGCGGTTTCGTTCGGCGCGCGGCCCTTCAGCGCCTGTTCCGCCTCCGGGCTTCGCCAGGGTCTGGTGCCGACCCCGCCCAGCGCCACGCGCACGTGCTGGATGTGGCCGTCGACCACCTGCACCGCGACCGCGGCCGAGGCCAGCGCGAACTCGTACGAGGCGCGGTCGCGCAGCTTCAGGTAATGCGAGCGGGTCCCGGCCGGCGGTGCGGGCAGCAGCACATGCGTGATCAGGTCGCCGGGTTCGAGCACGTTCTCGCGCTGCGGATCGCCGCCGGGCAGCACGAAGAATTCGCCGATCGGGACCTGGCGCTCGCCGCGCAGGCCATGGATCACCACGCTGGCATCCAGCGCCATCAGGGCCACGTTCATGTCCGATGGATTGGTGGCGATGCAGTGCTCGCTGGTGCCCAGTACCGCGAGCATGCGGTTGACGCCGGCGATGGCGGCGCAGCCGGAGCCGGGCTGGCGCTTGTTGCAGGCCATCGCGGTGTCGCGGAAATACATGCAGCGGGTGCGTTGCAGCAGGTTGCCGCTGGTGGTGGCCATGTTGCGCAGCTGGCCGGAAGCGCCGGAGAGCAGCGCCTCGGACAGCACCGGGTAGTCGCGTTTGACCACAGGATGTTGCGCCAGGTCGGCATTGCGCACCAGCGCGCCGATCTTCAGGCCCGTGGCCGTGTGCTCGACCTCGCCCAGCGGCAGCCGGTTGATGTCGATGACCAGCTGCGGATATTCCACGTCCAGCTTCATCAGATCGAGCAGAGTCGTGCCGCCGGCCACGTAGCGCACGCTGGCGCCCTGCTGCGCGGTGGATGCATGCGCCGCGGCGCCGATGGCGTGCTGGATCGAGTTCGCGCGCATGAACTGGAATGCCTGCATGGTTCAGCCCTCCCTGACCTGTTTGATGGCGGCGAGGATGTTGGCGTAGGCGCCGCAGCGGCAGATGTTGCCGCTCATCGCCTCGCGCACGTCGGCGTCGCTCTTGCCCACCGGCTCCTTCAGCATCGCGGTGGCCGACATGATCTGGCCGGACGTGCAGTAGCCGCATTGGTAGCCGTCGTGTTCCAGGAACGCGTGCTGCATCGGGTGCAGCTGACCCGGACGGCCAAGCCCCTCGATGGTGGTGATCTCGTCGCCGTCGTGCATCAGCGCCAGGCTCAGACAGCTGTTCACGCGGCGTCCGTTGACGTGCACCGTGCAGGCGCCGCACTGGCCGTGGTCACAGCCCTTCTTGGTGCCGGTCAGGCCGATGTGTTCGCGCAAGGTGTCCAGCAGTGTGGTGCGGGGGTCCAGCTTCAGGCGATGCGGACGACCGTTGACCTTGAGCGTGATGCTTACGGCCTCGCCGGCGGCAGCGCGTTCTTGATCCCGGCCGTCGGCGGTGACCGGTGCACGCAGCGGCGCGCGTGCCGAGCCCGAGGCTGAAAAGGCGACGCTGGACGCGGCGCCGGTAATGCCGACCACGCGCAGAAACGAGCGGCGACCCGGCTGGGTCGGGGCTTCGTCGTGCGGGGCATGCGGATCATGCGGCGGAGTGTCGGACATGGTTCGTTCTCCGGGTGCGATGGATGCGAAGGGGCAGCCTCGCGGGGAGTGTCAATCGTGCAATTGGGCTGCAGTCCCCGCCGTGTATTGACCTTTCGATAGTAGGCCGCGGGGCGGCTGCTGTCACCTTGATTGCGGCGCCGGGGCGCCGGGCGCTTATGCCCCTGGCGCATGACCACCACCGCTCAACCGGACAGGCCCGACCACAGCCGAATGGCTTGCGCCGGGATCTCCAGCGTCAGCGGACCGTCGCGGACCGGGCCCGGTGGCACCTGGGTCCACAGCCGCGCCGCGCCGCGCCGCAGACACAGTTCCACGCGATGCGCCTGCACGTGCCGCACCTCCGGCCACGCCGCAAAACGGTTCGGCCCCGTGTCCGTGTCGGTCAGGCGGATCGCCTCCGGTGCCACGGTCCACTCGACGTCCGCATGCGCGGGCAGCGCGATGTCCGCGCGCAGGTCCAGCTGCAGGCCGGCTGCCTGCCAGTGCAGGACCGGTGCGCCCGGGCGCGCCTCGATCCGCCCGTGGAACACGTTGCGGTGACCCAGCAGGCGCGCGGCGGCGCCACTGGCCGGATGCGCCTGCACCGCATCCGGGGCGCCCTGCTGCACGATGCGCCGTTCGTGCAGCAGCACCAGCTGGTCGGCCAGCGCGGCCAGGTGCGGGTCGTGGCTCACCGCCAGGGTGGGCACGCCGAACTCGTGCACTTCGGCAATCAGCTCGGCCAGCACATCGTCGCGGGTCGAGGCATCCAGCGCCGAGGTCGGGTCGTCCAGCAGCAGCAGTCCCGGTTTGCGCGCCAGCGCCCGCGCCAGCGCCACGCGCTGCTGCTGGCCACCGGACAGCGTGGCCGGATAGCGATCGGCCAGATGCGCCAGATGCACGCGTTCCAGAAGCGCCATGGCCTGCTCGCGCCGGCGCTTGCCGCGCAGCGCAAAGGCCACGTTCTCCCATGCCAGCAGGTGCGGGAACAAGGCATAGCCCTGCGGCAGGTAGCCCACGGCGCGATCCTGCGGCGGCAGCCCGCCGAACGGTTCGCCGCGTGCCGGAAGCAGGCCGGCAATGGCCCGCAGCAGCAGGGTCTTGCCCTCGCCGCTGGCACCCAGCAGCACGGTGAATCCCTCCACATCGAAGGCGGCGTCCAGGGCAATCGGATGGCGGATGGCGTAATCGATGCGCATCAGAAGATCCGTTTGCGGCGCGCGGCCAGGCCGACGATCAGCGGCAGCGGCATGGCCACCAGAAAAAACACCCACAGCAGCGGGTAGACCGCCTGCAGGCCGATGTCCTGCAGGTTCACCCACAGCTTCACCGGGATGCCCTGCGGAAAGTAGGCGATGATCAGCACCACGCCGAACTCGCCCAGCGCGCGCACCCAGGCCAGTGCGATGCCCGCGGCCAGGCCCAGCCGCGCCAGCGGCAGGCTGACCCGCACAAAGGTGCGCCAGGGCGACAGCCCCAGCGTCAGCGACAGTTGTTCCAGGTCGCGCGGCACGCCCTCGAAGGCGGCGCGCGCGGCGATCACGTAGTAGGGCAGCGCACTGTAGAACTGCGCCAGCACGAAGGCCGGCGCCGAGTTGGTCAGCAGCACGCCGGCGCGTTCCAGCAGGCTGCCGGCCGGACCGTAGGGTCCGAACATCGAGGCCAGCAGCAGGCCCATGGCCAGCGGCGGGGTCAGCAGGGCCAGCAGCAGCAGGCCCTCGATCAGCCACTTGCCGCGCGGCTTGCGTCGCGCCAGCCACCACGCCAGCGGCGTGCCCAGGGCGATGATCAGCACCAACGCCAGCAGGCTGTAGCCCAGCGACACGGCCACGGCGCTGCCGTCGCCGGCGGCAAAGCCGAAGTGGCGCCAGTGCGTGGCCAGCACCAGGCCCAGGAACGGCGCCGCCAGCAGCAGCAGCGCAATTCCGCCGACCACCGCCGGCGCGCGCGAATGCGGCCGCGGGATCGTGCCCTGGGTCATGGGCTCGTGGTCGGCTTGTCCACGGGGTTCAGGGCCGGTCCGTGGGGTGGACTGTAGCCATGTTCACGCAGCATCGCCTGTCCGCGCGCACTGCGCAGGAACGCGATGAAGTCACGCGCCAGCCTGGGATGGCGCGCGTTGCTCAGCACCGCGGCATAGAACACCAGCGGCTGCACGCGCAGGGTCTTGCCGTCGGCCAGCGTGATGCCGGCATGGCGGTAGCTTGTGGCCATCCGGGCGGGGTCGCCCAGGTTGATGGCCGGCGGCAGGGTCAGGGCCGGAAGATGGTGCGAGCGGATGGCGCTGAGGTAGCCGGCCGTGGCGTCGATCTGGCCGGCCTCCAGTCGCGACAGCAGCGAGGTTTCGGTGAACACCTGGCGCGGGTTGCGCGGGGGGCCGGCGATGCGCTGCATCAGGCCCGGCTGCCGGTAGTGACGCGCGGCCAGCTGCAGCATCAGCAGGGTGTTGCGTCCCTGCGGGTCGGTCTTCGGGTCGGTGCGGCCAAAGCGCAGGCCCGGCGTCTCAAGCACCGTGTACCACGGGGTTTTGCCCTGGGCCGCAGCGCGGAAACGGGCGGCGTAACGGCTGTGCGGACTCCAGCTGATGGCCATCTGCGTACTGGCCACGGGCACGGCGCGGCGGACCCGGCCGTCCTGTTGCAGCAGCCGCACCGGGCCTGACGTGATCGCGATGAACACGTCCGCGCGCATCTGGCCGGCGGCCAGCAGGCGTGCCAGGCCGTAGGAGCCGTGACCGATGCCCTGGTAGGTCACGTGATGGGTTTTGGCGAAGGCCGGACCCGCAGCCCGGTCCATCACCACGCCCATCGAGCCGGCGTAGGCCACCCGTAACACCGGCGTCGCAGCCTGCGCGGAGGGCCATGCCGCGACCACCAGAAGAACAAGCCCCAGCCCGACGCGGCGCATCAGCGAGCCTCCCGCTGACCGTGCCGGGGCATGCGCGTGCGGGTGCTGTCGCGCACGTCGACGTCAAACTGCAGTTGAAGGTCGGGGACGTCCATCGAGCTCAGCGTGAAGTGCAGGCCGTCGCGGGTCGGCAGGCGCCCGGCGTAGGCGCGCAGTTCGGCCGCGGGCAGCGCGACACGCCACAGGGAGGGCTCGGCATCCCAGGCGACGGCATCGGCCAGGTGCACCTGCTGCACGGCCTGCTGGCCATCCGGCAGATGGGTGCGGTTCTCCACGGTGCCACCCTCCAGCAACTGGCGAAATTCGTCTTCCTGCAGCCGCAGCCGCAGGTGCTGATCTTGCATCTGTACTCTCATGGGCCGGCCTCCAGCCATTGCTCGGGTGTGTTGCAGTCGGTGAACTGGACGTTCTCGTCGGGCGCCACGTCCAGCTCGCTGGTGCCCACGCGCTGCTGCAGCGCGCGCAGCGAGCGGGCGCGGGCTTCGGGCTGGGCCATCAGCGCGTCCAGCGCGGTGCGGGTGGCCGCGTCCAGGCGCAGGCGCATCGGCAGGACCCGGTCCTTGAAGCGCAGGCAGGCGCTGTCCGAAGTCGCAGTGCGCAGCCGCTCGAGCAGGCCCGGCGTCATGCGCGGCATGTCCACCGGCATCACCAGCAGATGGCCATCGGCCAGGTGCGCGGCCATGCCGGAAAGTCCCGCCAGCGGGCCGGCGTGCGGCACTGGGTCGGCCATGCCGTCGTGTGCGGGACGATCGCCGCTGACCCGCACCGGATTCGCGCCGGCGCTGCGCAGCGTGTCGATCTGGTGGTCGATCAGGGGGCGGCCGTGCCAGTCCAGCAGGGCCTTGTCCCGGCCCATGCGCGAGGAACGACCCCCGGCCAGCACGATGCCGGTGCAGCGGCCCGATTCAGTGCCCGTGACCATGCTGTGATCCTGGCTGCAAGGCGGCGCGTTCGGCATCGCGATGCTCCTCGCACAGCGAGCAGCCCTCGCTCCAGGCGCTGTCGCCGTCGACGTAGTGTTCCTGTTTCCAGATCGGTGCCTCGTGCTTGACCGCCTCGATGGCCAGCCGGCAGGCGCGAAAGGCCTCGTCGCGGTGCGGCGTGCCGGCGGCCACGATCACTGCCAGGTCGCCGATCGCCAGACGGCCCTGGGCATGCGCGATGTACAGCTTGAGCGGGCCGCCCACCTCGGCCTCGGCGCGTTCGCCGATGGTCTGGAAGGTGCGCAGCGCCAGCGGCCGGAACAGGTCGTAGCTGACGCCGGTGACGCTGCGTCCCAGATTGTGCACGCGCACGCGGCCGATGAAGGTGGTGATGCCGCCAAAGCGCGGGTCGGAAACAAAATCCAGCGCTGCGGACGGATCCAGGGCGGCTTCGGCAATATCGGTCACGGCGGTGTGGATGTCGTGCATGTTCATCCTCCGCTCACCGGCGGCAGCACGGCCAGGCGGCCGCTGTCGGGTACGGTGTGGTCGTTCTGCAGGATCGCCTGGTCGCTGGCAAACGCCGAACGCTGCACCAGCCCGGCGCGGATGTTGGGCGCGTGCTCGGCCAGATAGACCTGCAAGGCCTCACGCAGCATGGCGATGGTGGCCTGCGCGGGTACGTCCAGCTCGATGGCGCCGCTGTCGTCGGCCTCGCGCAGCGCGCCGAACAGTTCGATATGGACCTTCATGGCGTGTTTTCCTCAGCGATCACGGCTTCATCATGTCCCATGCCGAAGACCGCCACGCGATCCCCGGCGGCCAGCGTCTCGATGCCGGCCTCGACCACCACCCAGGCATTGGCCTCGGCCAGTGGCCGGATCCGGTAGGATTCCTGGCCGTCCAGCACCCGGACCACCTGCTCGCCCCGGGCGTTGATGGATACCCGGGCCTTGAGGTGGTAGCGCAGCGCGGCCTTCTTGCGCAGCGGCTCGGCCAGCGGCAATCGCAACGCGATTTCGGTGCCCATGCCGGTCATCGCGCGCAGCGCCGGCTCGACAAAAAAGCGCAGGCCCACCGCGCCCGAGATCGGGTTGCCGGGCAGGCCGAACAGCAGCGGGCCGTCGGCCAGCCGGGCAAACAGCAGCGGCTTGCCGGGCCGGATCGCGACCTTGTGGAACAGCGTGTGCGCGCCGATGCGGTCGAGCACGCTGGGCACAAAATCGTAGCGGCCCATCGACACCGCGCCGGTGGTCAGCACGGCATCCACGCCCGCGGCCAGCGCGCGTTGCAGCGCGGCCTCGAACGCGGGTTCGTCGTCGTCGACGGTCTCGGCGTGCACCACCTCGGCGCCGGAGCGCGTCAGCTGCGCGCCCAGGAACGGGCCGTTGCTGTTGCGGATCTGTCCCGGCTGCAGCGGCGTGGACGCGTCCTCGACCAGCTCGCGGCCGGTGCACAGCACCGCCACGCGAGGGCGTCGGATCACCGGCACCGAGGCCACGCCCAGCGCGGCCAGCAGCATCAGGTGGCGCGGTTGCACTCGCGTGCCGGCCGCCAGCACCCGCTCGCCCACGGCCACGTCGGAACCGGCCAGGCGCACGTTCTGCCCCGGCCGGACCGCGGCCTCCAGGCGGATGCGTGCGGGCTCGCCGTCTTCCCGTGTAGCCAGCGTGTGCACCTGCTCGACCGGGATCACACGGTCGAAGCCGTCCGGCAGGCGCGCCCCGGTCATGATCGCCCAGGCCTGGCCGCTGCCGAGGGTGTTCTCATCGCCGGCGGCCTGTTCCCCGCTGACCTCCAGCGTGGCGCCCGCCGCCACCGGCGCGTCGCCGCCGCCGAGGGCGAAACCGTCCATCGCCGAATTGTCGAACGGCGGCAGCGCCACCGCGCTGTCCACCGGCTCGGCCAGCACCCGACCGACGGCGTCCGCCGGAGCGCAGGTCTCGGCGGGCAGGCGTGTGCTGTTGTCGAGAACGATGCCCAGCGCAGCGGCATAGTCGAGCAGGGGCCGGGTGTTCATCCGTGGCCTCCGCCGCCGGCCATGGCCAGCGCATGCGCCAGGATCGGCGCCAGGATATCCATGCCCTGCGCCACCGCCTTCGGGCTGCCGGGCAGGGCAATCACCAGGGTGTCCTGCAGCAGCACCGCGTCGGCGCGGCTGAGCCAGGCCAGCGGGGTGTGCTGACTGCTCTGGCTGCGAAACAGCTCGCCGATGCCGGGCACGCGGCGCGCGTCCAGTGCGGCCAGCGTCTCGGGCGTGATGTCGCGCGGACCCAGCCCGGTGCCGCCGCTGCACAGCACCAGCGCGGTGCCGTCGCTCGCCAGTTGCTGCAGGTGGGCTTGCAGCGGTTCGGCCTCGTCGGCCATCACCACCGCCTCGGGCACGCGCGCACCGAGCGCGCGCAGGCGCTCGACCAGCAGCGGCCCGGCCTGGTCGTCGTAGCGGCCTGCGGCCGCGCGGTCACTCAGGGTGACCACGGCGCAGGACACCGCGTCCAGACGCGCGATGTCGCGGGGCTTGTAGCGTGCACGCTCGGCCTCGCTCATGCCCTCGGGATGCTGCCACAGGCCTTTCTTGCCGCCTTCCTTGAACAGCAGGCGCACGCCGCCGATGCCCAGCGCCGGCTCCACCGGCTTGGTCAGGTCATACAGCGTCAGCAGCGCGGCGCTGGCGCCGGCCAGCGCTTCCATCTCCACGCCGGTGCGGGCGTAGGTGGCGACCTCGCAGTACACGCGGATGGCGTGGCGTTCGGGCACCGGTTCGCAGCGCACGTCGATGTATTCCAGCGGCAGCGGATGGCACAGCGGCATCAGCTGGCTGGCGTTCTTGGCGCCCTGCAGGCCGGCAATCTCGGCCATGGTGATGGCGTCGCCCTTGGGCAGGCGCTTGGCGACGATGATCGGGAAGGCGGTCTCGCCGGCGTGCATCTCGCCCACGGCCACGGCGCGGCGCGCGGTCACGCGCTTGCGGCGCACGTCGGCCATGTGGAAATGCGTGTTGTCGTCGGAGGGCTGCGTCATGCGTCAGCCGCCCGTGGAGGCCAGGTGCGGGATGATGCCGGTGCGGCCGTCGTGCAGAAAGTGTCCCTGCTCCTTGCGACCGATCTGGCCGCCGATGGCGCGCACCAGGTCCTCGACCTGGTCGTCGGACTGCAGCAGCGGGCGCAGCGGAATGCCGAACTCGCCGAACAGACACAGGCGCAGGTCGCCGGTGGCGGTCACGCGCAGGCGGTTGCAGCCGGCGCAGAAGTCCTTGGAGTACGGCGCGATGATGCCGATGCGCCCGGCATAGTCGGGATGCCGGTATTCCCGCGCAGGCCCGGCGTCGGCGGCGCGCGGCAGTTCCTGCCAGCCCTGCTCGCGGATCTGCGTTTCCAGCTCGATGGCGCGCACGTGATGGTCGCGGAAGAAGGCCAGGTTGTCGCCGGTCTGCATCAGCTCGATGAAGCGCACGCCCACGCGGTGGTCGCGCAGGTAGTCCAGCCAGCGCGGCAGCTGGTCATCGTTGACGCCGCGCATCAGCACCGCGTTGAGCTTGACCGAGGGCAGCCCGGCGTCCAGCGCCATGTCGATGCCCTCGAGGATCTTCTGCATGCGGTCGTAGCCGGTGATGCGCGCAAAGCAGGCGCGGTCCAGGCTGTCGATGCTGATGTTGAGCGCATTCAGGCCGGCATCCATCCATTCGCCCAGGCGCCGGTTCAGCAGCGTGCCGTTGCTGGTCATGGCCAGCTTGGTCAGGCCGGGCACGGCCGCGGCGGTGCGCATGATGTCGGTCAGGTCGCGCCGCACGCTGGGCTCGCCGCCGGTGATGCGCAGCTTGTGCATGCCCATGTGCGTAAAGCCGGTCAGCAGGCGCCGGATCTCGTCCAGCGACAGCGGCCCGGCCGCCTGCGGGTCGGCCTTGTAGCCGTGGGGCAGGCAGTAGGTACAGCGGAAATTGCAGGCGGGGATGATCGACAGCCGCAGATACGGAAAACGTCGACCGTAGCGATCGGCCAGCGCGGACATGATTTGTGCTCCTTTCCAAAGCCGGGAGGCGACCCTGTTTCCAGTGCCACCCTGGTGGCCCGAAGGCCACGGATGCCAGGCCGTATCCATGGGGACGTAGGCCGGACACCTCGGAG
>NZ_JAQIBU010000341.1 GCF_027858935.1 Oleiagrimonas sp.
AGCACCGGCACCTGCGACTGGGACAGGCCGGCTGCCGCGATACTTCCGGCGCCCTGCGGTCCGAGCACGCCGAGGCCATGGGCGTCGTCGACCATGAGTGTGGCCTGCTGGCGCGCGCATAACGCCGCAAGGTCGGCCAGCGGAGCGATGTCACCGTCCATGCTGAATACACCGTCCGTGGCCAATAGCGCCGCGCTGTGCGGCGCGGCGGCCAGCTGCCTTGCGGCGGCATCGACATCGACGTGCCGATAGCGACGCACGGTGGCCGGCGTGGCGCGTGCACCGTCGATCAGGCTGGCGTGATTCAGTTTGTCCTGCACGCACAGCCCGGTCCTGCGCATTCCGGGACGGCCGAGCAGGGCCTGCATCACGCCGAGGTTGGCCATGATTCCGGTGGAAAACAACAGCGCGCGTTCGCGCCCGGTCCATTCAGCGAGCGCGGACTCAAGCAATGCATGCTCGCGGTGATGACCGCAGACCAGGTGGGCTGCGGTGCTGCCGACGCCGTATCGTCCCGCGGCATGCTGCATCGCCTTGATCATTTCCGGATGCGTCGCCAGACCCAGGTAGTCGTTGCTGCAGAATGCCGTCAGGTTTCGACCGTCGACGATGCAGTGGCCATCCGAGCGCATCGCTTCCACCGTTCGCGCGCGCCGCAGCAGGCCATGCGCGATGCGCTCGTTCACGGAGCCCTGCAAGGAGGCGCGCAGATCGGGCCGACTCATGCACCCGGATCCGCGATGCAAGAGTGCGCGATGTATCCATCATCGACGCGTGCACGGGAGACACCACGATGCATCTGCAACGCCGCAGTGCCTGCCTCGGGCTTGTGCTGGCAAGACTCCTGTTGCGGTCTCCGTGTGTCCTGGCGGATCCGCCCAGCGACGCGCTGGCCGGATATCACCTGCAATTCCAGACCCGTGTAAGGGGCGTGGCCGACAACCTTTCGGGACTGGCCTTCGATCCTGCCAGCGGTCGTCTTCTCGCGGTCGTCAATCGGCCTGCCATCTTGCTGGTGCTGGACCGGGACAACCGCGTGCAGCGAAGCATCGCGTTGCGTGGATTTATCGATACCGAGGGTGTGGCGGTGCACGGCGATGGTCGCGTAGCAGTCACCGAAGAGGCGCTTAACCAGATCGCAGCGTTCGCGATTCCGGCCGCCGGCAGGGACGCGGTCGACCATGCGCAGGCGCGCATCCTGCGTCTGGACCTGTTCGCACGGGGCAACAGCGGATGCGAGGGGCTGACATGGCATGCCCGGCATCGCTGCCTGTGGCTGGTCAAGGCACGTGCGCCGCGTGGACTGTACTCGGTCTGCACGCCGGACCGCCGGTCGCTGCTGATCCGCGATCATGGCGCATGGCTGGAGGACGCAGATGCCGGTAGCGACCTGCCCGGGATTGCCGTGGATCCGGTGACCGGCCACCTGCTGCTCAGCGACGAATCGGCCGGGATCACCGAAATCGATCTGCACCGACGCGTGCTCGAGCATCGGGCACTTCACGCGCAGGGGTCCCCGCACCCACCGCAACCGGAAGGCATTGCGCTGGATGGCAAGGGACACCTTACGTGGTCAGCGAACCCGATCGCTTTTTCCGGTTCGTTCGCGATTGACACGCGGCCGGCTCAGGCGGTCGATGCAGCGGAGGTTTCACGGGCCGGCTCGACGATGTCGGCGTGCACGGTCTGCGACGTTTCCTCGAGCTGCAGCGGCGTGAGATCCAGGCGCGCGAAAAGCTCGCGGTCGCGCGCGGTATCCGGGTTGACGGTGGTCAGCAGTTTTTCGCCGTAGAAGATGGAATTGGCGCCGGCGAAGAAGCACAGGGCCTGCAACTCGTCGCTCATCTGCTCGCGACCGGCCGACAGCCGCACCATCGATTCGGGCATCAGCAGGCGTGCCACCGCGAGGGTGCGCACAAACTCGAACGGATCGAGCTTTTCGATACCGGCCAGCGGTGTGCCCTCGACCTGCACCAGCATGTTGATCGGCACCGATTGCGGGTGTTCGGGCAGGCAGGCCAGGGTCTGCAGCAGACCGGCACGCTGGCTGCGCGATTCGCCCATGCCGACGATACCCCCGCAGCAAGTCTTGAGCCCCGACTCGCGCACATGATCCAGCGTGTCCAGGCGATCCTGGTATTCGCGCGTGTGGATGATCTCGCCGTAGAACTCCGGAGCGGAGTCCAGGTTGTGGTTGTAGTAGTCCAGGCCGGCATCCTTCAGCGACTGGGCGTGCTCGGCCTTGAGCATGCCCAGGGTGGCGCAGGTCTCCAGACCCAGGCCTTTCACCGCACGCACGATGGCGGCCACCTTGGGGATGTCGCGGTCCTTGGGCTCGCGCCAGGCCGCGCCCATGCAGAAACGGCTGGCACCAGCGGCCTTGGCGGCGCGGGCACGCTCGAGCACATCGTCCACGCTCATCAGCTTCTGCGCCTCAACGCCGGTCTGGTAGCGCTGCGCCTGCGGGCAGTAGGCGCAGTCCTCCGGGCAGCCGCCGGTCTTGATCGACAGCAGCGTGGACACCTGTACCGCGTTGGGATCGTGATGCGCGGCGTGCACGGCGTGGGCGCGGGCCAGCAGGTCGTTGAAGGGCAGGTCGAACAGTGCGATGACTTCATCGCGGTTCCAGTCGTGGCGAAGCGCTGCAGGCATGAGGGTTCCGGAGAGACGGTGAAGCATGAAGTGTGGAAACCGCGCGCCCTGCTGTCAACTTGGCCGGCAACAGAAAAGTTGACCGTGACGCCGGCACTTGGGCCTCGCGCCGGAAGCGGCTAGCATCGACAAGGCTCCCGCAATCAGGAAGGTGCGCGCATGAGTACAGGACAAGGCAGTGCCGGCAACGTCATCGCAGCACTTTGCAGTTTCTTCATTCCCGGTCTTGGCCAGCTGCTTCAGGGCCGCGTGCTGATGGCGCTGGTGATGTTCGTGCTGGCGGCCGTGCTGTGGTGGTTTCTGCTGGGCTGGATCATCCACTTGTGGTCGATCGTGGATGCAGCCCTGTTCAAGCCGCGGCGCTGAGCGACCACGCATGGGCACGGATGCCTTCCACTTACTGAAGCGACACGGCGAGCATCTCCTGTGCCACCTGCTGCCGCCGCGCTGCCTGTTGTGCGGGGCGCCTGGCGAGAAGCTGGATCTTTGCGCGGCCTGCCGTGACGAGATTCCGCTCAACACGATCTGCTGTGGCTCCTGCGCACTGCCCCTGGACGTGGCCGCTGCCCAATGCGGTGCGTGCCTGGTCCGTGCACCACGCTGGGACAGCGCTTGGGCGCCCTTTCGCTACGGCTGGCCGCTGGACCGGCTGGAATCGCGCTACAAGTTTTCCGGTCATCTGGCGGCAGGACGCGTTCTCGGCCGGCTCTGGGCTGCGCATCCGCTGCCGGCACGCCCGGACCTCATCGTGCCGGTGCCGCTGCATCACGGGCGACTGCGTCAGCGCGGCTACAACCAGTCGCTGGAACTGGCGCGCGTGCTGGCCCGGGCGCACGGACTGGACCTGCGGCACGACCTCCTGCGCCGGGTGCGGCCCACGACCCAGCAAACCCGTCTGAGTGCGGTCCAGCGCAGACGCAACGTGCGCGGGGCGTTCCAGCTCGCGCACGGCGACGGCCTGCCGCGCCACGTCGCGGTGATTGACGACGTCATGACCACCGGCGCCACGCTCAACGAGTGCGCCCGGGTCCTGAAGCGCGGCGGGGTCGAACAGGTCGACGTGTGGGCATTGGCCCGGGCCCCGCAATCGCGGGCGCGTCAGGGGTGAGCTTTCTGGCCGCAGGTTGTTGCCGATTCCTGCGGCATGCGCCAGCCGCGAGGGAGCGATGCAGCCAACCGCCGTGCAGGGCGCCGGATGACGACAATCGCGATCCGGCAGCACGCTCGGGGTCCTGACGATTCAGCGGATGGCCAGCGCCAGCGCCATGCCGATCCACAGGGCCAGGCCGACCCAATTGTTGTTGCGAAAGGCCTCCAGACAGGCCGAGCGCTCACGCTGGCGGATGTGCCGCAGTTGCCAGCCAAGCAACACGACCGCTGCACCGAAACCATACCAATAGGGCCAGCCCAGCAGCGCGCGATGCCCGACCATGGCCATGGCCACAAGAAAGGTGGCCATCAACAGGCCGATCACCGGCACGTCCAGTTCGCCGAACAGGATTGCGGTGGACTTGGCGCCGACCTTGAGGTCGTCGTCCCGGTCAACCATGGCGTACTCGGTGTCATACAGCGTCGACCACACCACGTTGGCCAGGAACAGCAGCCAGGCGATGGGCGGCACGTGGTTGGACACGGCGGCAAAGGCCATCGGGATCGACCAGCCGAAGGCTGCTCCCAGGACCACCTGCGGCAGGTGGGTATAGCGTTTGGTGAATGGATACAGTGCCGCCAGCGCAGCACCGCCGAAAGACAGCTTGATGGTCAGGGGATTGGTCAGCAGGACCAGGCCGAAGGCCACCACCAGCAGCACCGCGAACACGATCAGCGCCGCGCCGGGCGAGATCGTTCCCGCGGCAATCGGCCGTGCCCGGGTGCGCCGCACCTGCGCATCCAGTTTGCGGTCGGCAAAGTCGTTGATGGCGCAGCCGGCCGAACGCATCACGAACACGCCCAGCGTGAAGATCAGCCAGGGTTTCCATGGCGGAAAATCCATCGCCGCCAGCCACAGCGCCCACCAACAGGCCCATAGCAGGAGCAATGCGCCAACCGGGCGATCCATGCGCGTGAGCACCAGATAGTTGTACGCGGTGTCCCGCCAGCCCGCGGGCAGCAGGCCAAGCAGTTTGCGCAGGACGTAGCCGGCGCGGACGGAGCTGTCTTCCGGTTGCATCTGGCCGCGCGCTCGCTCGCGGGCGCGGCGCATGCGCTCCTCCGGAGAAAGGTGCCGCGGCGGCGGTGCAGGACGTTGCCTGGAATTCATGGCGGCAAGTGTAGCGTGTGCCGCCCGCAGCTGGCGCCTCTCAGGCGGCGTTGCCGACGTCCGCCACGGTCGTGTGCTCGACCTCGAGCACATCGACCAGCTTGCGCAGCTGATTGAGGATCTGCACCAGCCGGGCCTGGTCGCCATGCACGGTGATGACCAGGCGTGACACCGAGCCGTCGTCGATCGGCGCCACATGCAGCGTCTCGATGTTGTGCCCGCGTGCGGAGAACAGGCCGGCCACGCGCACCAGCGCTCCGGCTTCGTTTTGCAGCAGCAGGGTCAGGGTATGGATCATCATGGACTCCGTCGATGGCGCATCAGAACATGGATGTCTTGGGTGAGCGCACCTTGCCATCGGGGCTGCGCGAGGCAATGTGATCGCCGGTGATCATCTGCGCATAGCTGGCACCCGGGCCGACCATGGGATAAACGCCGGCATCCGGATCGATCATCACCTCGAGAAAGGCAGGACCGTCGAAGTCGAGGAACTCGGCCAGCGTGGTGGCCATATCCTGCGGTTGATCAAGCCGTCGCGCCCATTCGAATCCATCGGCTTCGGCCGCCTTGATGAAGTCCTTGCGGTGCAGGCTCTTGTCCGAGGCCATGAAACGGCCCTTGAAGAACAGCTTCTGCCATTGCCGGACCATGCCGTCGCCGCAGTTGTTCATCACCAGGATCTTCAGCGGCAGGCCGTAGGTGGTGACGGTTTCCATCTCCCCCACGTTCATGCGGATGCTGGCGTCTCCGTCGATGTCGATGACCAGCGCGTCGGGCCGGGCAAACTGCGCTCCGATCGCGGCCGGCAGGCCGAAACCCATGGTGCCCATGGAGCCGGAGGTCAGCCACTGGCGAGGCTGGCGGAAGTCCAGGTACTGCGCAGCCCACATCTGGTGCTGGCCGACGCCGGTGCTGATGATCGCGCGTCCGCCGGTATGCCGATTGATGGTTTCGAGCACGGCATAGGGCTGGATCAGTGGGCTGTCACGGTCATAGTTCATCGCGTGCTTGCACTTGAGCTCGGCCACATGGGCATGCCAGTCATCCAGCTCCGGTTTCAGCCCGTGCGTGCGCCCGTAACTCACCAGGCGTTCAAGCACCTTGCCCACCGGGCCCACGTGCCGCCAGTCGACCGTCTTGACCTTGTTGATCTCGGCCGGGTCGATGTCGACCTGGGCGAGGAAGCGTGCGCGTGGCGCGAAGGCATCGGGCACGCCGGCGACGCGATCATCGAAGCGCGCCCCCAGGGCCAGCACGAAATCGCAGTCCTCGATGGCATAGTTGGCGTAGGCCGTGCCGTGCATGCCCAACATGTGCAGGGCCAACGGGTCGGTGGTGTCGATCCCGCCCAGGCCCATCAGCGTGGTGGTGACCGGCAGTCCGAAGGCGTCCACGAAGGTGCGCAGCGCGGGCGCCGCCGCGCCGGCGATGATGCCGCCGCCCGCATAGATCAGCGGCCGGCGAGCCTTCAGCAGGGCATCGAAAAAGGCCGCGCAGGCGTCGTCGTCGACTTCGGCCCGTGCCGTGGCATGCTGGCGCGCGCGGTAGCCGGGCAGTGCCAGCTGGCCGTTGCCGCGGTACTCCAGAGCCGCGTTCTGCACGTCCTTTGGTATGTCCACGACCACCGGGCCCGGACGGCCGCTGCGGGCCAGGTCGAAGGCGGTGCGAAGGGTGGCTTCCAGGCGTTCGGGGTCCGTGATCAGGAACACATGCTTGGCACAGGCACTCATGATGTTGGTGACGGGAGCTTCCTGGAAGGCATCGGATCCGATCGATCCGGTAGCGACCTGGCCGCAGATCACCACCATCGGAATCGAGTCGGCCATCGAGTCGCGCACCGGAGTGACCGTGTTGGTGGCGCCAGGCCCCGAGGTGACCACGGTTACGCCGACCTTGCCCGAGGCGCGTGCGTAGCCCGAGGCCATGAATCCCGCCCCTTGCTCATTGGCCGGCACCACCAGCGGCATGGGCTCACTACCGTCTTCACGCAGATGCTCGGCGTTGTGGCGGAAGATCGCGTCGTAGACCGGCAGGATCGCGCCGCCGGAGTACCCGAACAGCATGTCCACGCCCTCATCGGCAAGTACCTGCACGACCACGTCTGCGCCGATGGTGGCGGGACGGGTGTCGGGCTTTTCTGCAGGTTTTGCGGATGCATTCACGTGCGGATTTCCTCAAATGATGGTGGTCTGGCCCTTCCCGGGTGCAGGGGAGGACATGGGTGAGACGCCGGGAAAAACATGGATCTGGATGCGCTGGCGGCCCAAACTGGAACGAAGATACGGTGTCAGGGGAGTTCCCCTCCCGGCCGACCCCTGCTTGCAGCCAGGGGTCGGCGCGGGCAGGTTCATCCGGTCTTTTTCAGGTTTTCGTCGGCCTTGGAGACGGCGGCCTTGTCCTTGTGCAGCCAGGCCATGCGCGCGCGAAGCTTGGCGCCGACCTTCTCGATCGGGTGCTCCAGGTCGGCCTGCTTGTATTTCTTGTAGTTGGGCAGGCCGGCAGCGTATTCGGCCGTCCATTCGCGTGCGAAGGTGCCGTCCTGGATCTCCTTGAGCACCGCCTTCATGCGCTCCTTGGTACCCGCGTCCACGACCCGGGGGCCGCGCGTGTAGTCGCCGTACTGGGCGGTCTCGGACACAAACTGCAACATCTTGGCCAGGCCGCCCTCGTAGAACAGGTCGACGATCAGTTTCAGCTCGTGCATCACTTCGTAGTAGGCGATTTCCGGCTGGTAGCCGGCCTCGACCAGGGTTTCGAAACCCTTGGTGACCAGCTCGCTGGCACCGCCGCAGAGTACGGCCTGCTCGCCGAACAGATCGGTTTCTGTTTCTTCCTTGAAGTCGGTCGCAATCAGCATCGCGCGGGCGCCGCCGATGCCGGCGGCATAGGCGCGGGCCTTGGCTTCGGACTGGCCTGTGGCGTCATGGGCCACGGCGATCAGGCAGGGTACGCCACGGCCGCGCTCGTACTCGCTGCGTACCAGTGCGCCGGGGCCCTTGGGCGCGACCAGGTTCACGTCGATGTCCGGACGTGGTGTGATCTGGCCGAAGTGGACATTGAAACCATGCGCGAAAAGCAACGCGGCGCCGGGCTTGATGTACGGCTCGATGGAGTCGGTATAGACCTTGGGCTGCACCATGTCCGGAGTCAGGAGAGCGACCAGATCTGCGTCGCGAACCGCGTCAGCCGGCTTGGCAACCTCGAGGCCATCATCTTGGGCCTTCTGCCAGGACGGGCCGCCCGGTCGCGCGCCGACCACCACGTGGAGTCCGGAGTCGTGCAGATTGAGTGCGTGCGCGCGGCCCTGGCTGCCGTAACCGATGACGGCGATGCGGGCGTTCTTGAGGAGTTCGGTGGTGTCTGTGCTCATGGTGTTCTCCGGATCATGGATGAAAGGGGTGTTCGGGGCCGGCTCATGGGGCGCGCCAGCGATAGGGGGTGGAGCCGTGGGTGACGGCACCGCTGGAGGCCGAGCCGACCAGCTTGGCGTACTTGGCCAGTGCGCCGCGGGTGACACGCGGCGGTGGTGCGGACCAGTCGGAGCGCCGCGCTTCCAGATCGGCATCCGTGGACAGGGTGCGGGCCTTGGCGTCGATCACGATGCGGTCGCCGTCGCGCAACAGCGCGATGGGTCCGCCGCGCACCGCTTCGGGAGCAACATGACCGACCATGAAGCCACGCGTGGCGCCGCTGAAGCGGCCGTCGGTCATCAGTGCGACGTCGTCGCCCAGGCCGCGGCCGATCAACGCCGCGGTCACGCCCAGCATCTCGCGCATGCCGGGTCCGCCGGCGGGACCTTCGTTGCGGATGACGATGAAGTCGTGCTTCTTGATGCGGTCACCCTGCACCGCGGCGAAGGCGGCTTCTTCGCTCTCGAACACACGTGCGGTGCCCTCGAATCCGCCGCCGCCGAGTCCGGCCAGCTTCAGGATGCAGCCTTGCGGTGCCAGATTTCCGTACAGAATGGCGTAGCCACCCCGGGGCTTGATCGGTGCGTCCACCGGGTACACAAGGTCGTGTTCGACCTGTGCGGGCGGGGCGTCGTCAAGCTCTTCGAACAGCGACCGGCCGGTGACCGTGGGGGTGTCGACCAGCATGTTGGCGCGTCGAAGCTGGTTGGCGATCGCAGCGATACCGCCGGCCTCGAACATCTCCACTGCGCTGTAGCGACCGGCCGGCATCAGGTCGGCGATCACCGGTGTCTGCTCTGAAGCGGCATTGAAGTCTTCCAGGTCCAGTTTCACGCAGGCTTCGCTGGCGATCGCCAGCAGGTGCAGCGCGGCATTGGTCGAACCGGCGGTCGCCGCGACCAGGCGCGAGGCGTTGATGAAGGCCTCGCGGGTCATGACCTGGCGCGGCGTGCGCGCCTTGGCCAGACACTCCATGACAAGCGCGCCACAGCGGCGGGCAGCCTCAGGCTTGTCCGGGTGCGTGGCGGGAATGTCGTTGAGGCCCAAGGGCGACAGGCCCAGCGCGGTCAGCACCATCGCCATGGTATTGGCGGTGTACTGGCCGCCGCAGGCGCCGGCGCCGGGACAGGCCCGGGTCTCGATCTTCTTCAATGCCTTGTCCGAAAGCTTTCCGGCGCCATGCGCGCCGACGGCCTCGAACACGTCCTGCACGGTGATCGACTTGCCGTCGAGGGTGCCATGGCCAATGCTGCCGCCGTACAGCGCCACGCCCGGGATATCCAGCCGTGCCAGGGCCATCGCCGCTGCAGGAATGGTCTTGTCGCAACCGCACAGCACCACCATCGCATCCAGGCTGTGGCCATCCACGACCAGTTCGATGGAGTCGGCGATCACCTCGCGACTGACCAGCGAGGCGCGCATGCCCGGCGTGCCCATGGCGATGCCATCGGTCACCGCGATGGTATTGAATTCGATCGGCGTACCCCCGGCCGCACGGATGCCCTCGGCCACGTCGTTCGCAAGGTCGCGCAGATTGAGGTTGCACGGACTGACATTGGACCAGGTGTGCACGACCGCCACCAGCGGCTTGCCGATAGCCTCGTCGTCCAGGCCGGTGGCGCGCAGCATGGCGCGCGCAGGGGCACGGTTGGGGCCTTTCTTGATGGCGTCGCTGCGCATCTTCGACTTCTTCATCCACATGCCCTCATGCCGGTGAAGAAAGCCTTCTTGTCGGTCTGGACCAGGTCCAGTGCGGAAATCACGGCGTCGCGGACCTCTTCGGTGCCGGCATGGCCCCCGATATCGCGGGTCAGCGGGCCATGCTCGATCACGTGATCGATCGCCGCCTCGACCTGTTGGGCCTCATCCTCCAGCCCCAGTGCATGGCGCAGCAGCAACGCAGCGCTGGCGATGGTCCCCATCGGGTTGGCCACGCCCTGACCGGCGATATCTGGTGCCGAACCGTGGATCGGCTCGTACAGGCCGCCGTGAGCGTCACCCAGTGAGGCCGAGGGCAGCAGGCCGAGCGAGCCGGCAAGCGCAGCGGCCTCGTCGGTGAGGATGTCGCCGAACAGGTTTTCGGTGACAATCACGTCATAGCGTGCTGGCTGGGTCAGCAGCAGCATGGCCATCGAGTCGACCAGCTGGTGCTCGAGCGAGACGTCGGGGTAGGACTTGGCCACGCGCTCGGCGGTACTGCGCCACAGGCGCGAGGTCTCCAGCACGTTGGCCTTGTCCACCGAGGTCAGGCGGCCGCCACGCTGGCGGGCCAGTTCGAAGCTGCGGCGCAGCACGCGCTCGATCTCGGCCACGGTGTACTTGCACTCGTCGGTGGCGCTATCGGCAGTGCGGGTCTTGGCGCCGAAGTAGGCGCCGCCGGTGAGCTCGCGTATCACCACGAAATCGACGCCGGTCAGGCGGTCCGTCTTCAGGGGCGAACGTTCGGCCAGCCGGGGATGCACGCGCAGCGGGCGCAGATTGGCATACACGCCCAGGGCCGCGCGCAGGCCCAGCAGCCCCTGTTCCGGGCGTACCCTGGCGTCGGGGTTCGACCATTTCGGTCCGCCGACCGCGCCCAGAAGAACCGCGTCGGCCTTCTGGCATGCCTTGCGCGTGGCTTCCGGCAGCGGCTCGCCGGTGGCGTCGATGGCGGCACCGCCAATCGGGTGCTCGTCGAAATCGAATACATGACCGCCGCGTTCGGCAACCGCCTTGAGCACGGCGACGGCCGCGGCGCTGACTTCGGGCCCGACACCGTCGCCGGGGAGAATGACCAGGTTGGCTTGCATGTTCGTGAATCCTTGGGGAAGTGGGTCAGGTGTGCGTGGCGGTGGTGGTGGACAGCATCATGCGGCCCGTTCCACGCGTTGCTCGTGGCGCTGGATCGCATCGTCGTGTTGCAGCAGGTAGCCCATCTGGTCCACGCCCTCGAGCAGGCAGTGGCGGGCAAAGGCGTCCATCTCGAATCCGAAGCGGCCGCCGTCAGGCAGTTCGATGCAGCCTGTGCTGACGTCAATGCACAGCTCGATGCCCGGATGATCGAGCAGGTAACGATGCTCGCTCTCGCTGACGACCACGGCGAGCAGGCCGTTCTTGAGCGCGTTGGAGCGGAAGATGTCGGCGATCTCGCTGGACAGCACGGCCTGGATGCCATAGTCCAGCAGCGCCCATGGCGCGTGCTCGCGCGAGCTTCCGCAACCGAAGTTGTGGCCGGCGACCAGGATCCCGCAGCCCCTGGCTTCGGGACGGTTGAGCTCAAACGCAGGATTGTCGCTGCCGTCTGCGAGGTAGCGCCAGTCCTCGAAGGCATGGCGGCCAAGACCGACCCGCTCGGTGGTGGTCAGGAAGCGCGCGGGAATGATGCGGTCAGTGTCGATGTTCGCGTGGGGCAGCACGGCAGTGCGCGAACGGATCCTTTTCAGCGGTTTCATCGAATGTCTCCGGTGGTGCAAGGGTTGTCCCCTGTCTCCGATGGTGAGGGGGATCGTGCGGGCAAGGATTGCGCCGCGAAGCTTCTGGGGAGAATGGGCATGGGTGTTGCCCACCTCACGGAAGTTGCCCGCCCACGGAGAAAGGGGACAAACGGTGACGGAGTGCCGCGGCTCATGCGGCGGCCTCCGAAGTCTTGAGGACGCTGCGGGCGTCCGACAGTCGACCGGCGACGGCCGAGGCGGCGGCGGTTTCCGGGCTGGCCAGGACCGTGCGGGCGCCCTTGCCCTGTCGGCCCTCGAAATTGCGATTGGAGGTCGACACCACCAATTGGCCCGGCTGGGCCAGATCGCCGTTCATGGCGATGCACATCGAGCAGCCCGGCACGCGCCACTCGGCGCCGGCGGCGGTGAAGACCTCGTGCAGGCCTTCGGCCTCGGCCTCACGGCGCACGGCCTCGGAGCCGGGCACGACCAACATGCGCACACCTTCGGCGACCTGACGGCCACGCAGGATCTCGGCGGCCGCGCGCAGGTCGGGCAGACGTGAATTGGTGCAGCTGCCGATGAACACCACATCCACCGGCATGCCGGCGATGGACTTGCCGGCCGTGACGCGCATGTACTCCAGTGCACGATGTTCCTGGTCGTTGGTGGCCTCGGGTACCGGTGCATCAAGCGCACCGGCCATGCCGGGGTGGGTGCCGTAGGTGACGGTCGGGCGGACCAGGGTGGCGTCGATGCGTACCTCGCGGTCGTAGTGGGCGCCCGCGTCACTGCGCAGCGTGGTCCAGTGCGCCACGGCGCGGTCCCAGTCCGGTCCGCGCGGCGCACTTGGTCGGCCTTCAAGCCAGGCAAAGGTGGTGTCGTCGGGGGCGATCAGGCCGGCGCGGGCACCGGCTTCGATGGACATGTTGCACATGGTCATGCGCGCTTCCATGGACAGCGCCTCGATAGCCGGGCCACGGAATTCCAGTACGTGACCGGTGCCGCCACCGACGCCGATGGTGGCGATGATGTGCAGCACCAGGTCCTTGGCGCCCACGCCCTTGGGCAGCTCGCCATCCACGTGGATCGCGAAACTTTTCGGCTTGCGTTGCAGCAGGCATTGGGTCGCCATCACGTGGCCGACCTCGGTGGTGCCGATACCGAAGGCCAGTGCGCCAAACGCGCCATGGGTGGAGGTATGGCTGTCGCCGCAGACAATGGTCATGCCCGGCTGGGTGGCGCCCAGTTCGGGACCGATGACGTGCACGATGCCGCGCGCGTCGCTGTCCCAGTCGTGCAACTTGACGCCGAATTCGCGGCAGTTGGCCTGCAGTTTCTCAACCTGGGCCTCGGCCTCCGGCGTGGTGTAGGGACGGTGCCCGTCGGCGTCTGCGGGGAGTGTCGGGGTGGAATGGTCCAGGGTGGCCAGGGTGCGGTCCGGGCGACGCAGTTTGAGTCCGCGCGCGCGAAGTTCGGAGAAAGCCTGCGGCGAGGTGACCTCGTGCACCAGGTGCAGGTCGATGTACAGGACCGCGGGAGCGGTATCGGATTCGGGCACGACCTGATGCGCGTCCCAAAGTTTGTCGAACAAGGTTCGCGGGGCATTCATGCGCGGATCTCCGTGCTGGATTGGGCTTCTTGGGGTGTCTGGCCATGGCCAGCCTGTCGTGCATGTTCCTGGTCGGGAAGTGGCGCGTCGGACACGGCGGTCAGCCAGCCCCAGCGGTCTTCGGTGCGGCCGTCGAACAGGCCGAAGAAGGCATCCTGAAGGGCGCGCGTGACCGGCCCGACGGTGCCGTCGCCGACCGCGGTGCGGTCGACCGAGCGGATCGGCGTGATCTCGGCGGCGGTACCGCACATGAACACTTCGTCGGCGTAGTACAGCGCTTCGCGCGGCACGGCGCGTTCGGCAACCGGAATGTCCAGGGCGTGCGCCAGCTTGAGCACGCTGTCGCGGGTGATGCCGACCAGCACGCCGGCGCTGGTCGGCGGGGTGACCAGTACGCCGTCCATGACCAGGAACAGGTTCTCTCCGGCACCTTCGTTGAGCATGCCGTCAGTGCCCAGCGCGATACCCTCGGCATAACCGTCACGCTGTGCTTCGCGTGCGATGAGTTGGCTGTTGAGATAGTTGCCGCCGGCCTTGGCCCAGGCCGGAAAGGTGTTGGGCGCGGGGCGGTTCCAGCTGCTCACGCAGACATCGGCGCCGTTCTCACGGGCATCGCCGTGGTAGCTGCCCCAGGGCAAGGCGAGGATCGCCACATCGACACTGTTGCTGGTGGGCAGCACGCCGAGCCCGCCGGCGCCTCGGAAGACCACCGGACGCACGTACGCCGAAGGCATGTTGTTGGCACGCACCACGCTGCGACAGGCCGCATCGATCTGCGCCGGGGTATAGCCGACGTCGATGGAGTAGACCCGCGCCGAGGCAAACAGGCGTCGGGTGTGGTCGGCCAGGCGGAAGAATTTCGCGCCCTCGGGCGTGGCATACACCCGCTCGCCTTCGAATACCGAGGAACCGTAATGCAGCGCATGGGCGCTGACATGCACGGTGGCCTCGTTCCAGGGCTTCAGGTCGCCGTTGTGCCAGATCAGGGCTTGTTCGCTCATGGGGTCCTCGCGTAAAAAAGATGGTGTTGGGGATGAATCTGGCTCATAAGCTGGCGACCTTAGGGGAAGGCGCGGAAGCGGGCTTGCGTGACTCGCGTGCGATGGCGTTGGCCACGTCCAGAGCGGCCAATGCGGCGGCTTCGACGATGTCGGTCGAATAGCCGTGGCCGTGCCACTGTCGGTTGGTGTGGTTTACCTCGATCACGGCCTGGCCCTGGGCGTCGCCGCCCTCGCTGACGGCACGGATGTGAAAATCGGCCAGCGGCAGCGATTCGCCGGTGGCACGTTCCACGGCACGGACCACTGCGTCGACCGGACCGTCGCCAATGGCGGCTTCACTGACGGTGCGCCCGTCTTCGTGGACCAGTTTGACCGAGACCGAGGCGCTGCCGCCCAGATGCGTGGCGGCGTGCAGGTGTTCGATGCGCCACGGTCCCGGGTGGTCGGGATCGAGTCCGAGAACCAACGCTTCCAGATCGCCGTCGAAGATTTCGTTCTTGCGGTCGGCCAGAGCCTTGAAGTCGGCAAACACGCGTTCCAGCGAGGGCTCGTCGACTTCGTGCCCGAGCTCTTCCAGTCGCTGACGCAGTGCATGGCGTCCGGAGTGCTTGCCCAGCACCAGTTGCGACTTCGGAAAGCCCACGTCCTCTGCCTGCATGATCTCGTAGGTGCCCCGATGCTTGAGCATGCCGTGCTGATGGATTCCCGATTCATGCGCAAAGGCGTTCTCCCCGACCACGGCCTTGTTGCGCGGCAGGACCTGGCCGGTCAGCTGGGCGAGCAGGCGGGATGTGGGGTACAGCTTGCGCGCGTCGATGCGGGTATCGATGCCGTACAGCGGTGCGCGCACGCGCAGCGCCATGACAATTTCTTCCAGCGCGGCGTTGCCGGCGCGCTCGCCAATGCCGTTGATGGTGCACTCCACCTGGCGCGCGCCGGCACTGATCGCGGCCAGACTGTTGGCGACCGCCATGCCGAGATCGTCGTGGCAATGCGCGGAGAACACCACATCACCAGCACCGCGCACGTTGGCGCGCAGCCAGGTGAAAAGGTCGGCGACCTCTGTCGGCGTGGTGTAGCCGACGGTGTCCGGCGCGTTCAGCGTGTTGGCACCGGCCTCGACCGCCACGGAAAAGACCTCGGTCAGGAAGTCGCGCTCGGTGCGCAGCGCGTCTTCGGCCGAGAACTCGACCTCATCGCACAGCTCGCGCGCCCGGCGGACCGCATTGGCGGTGGCATCGATGACCTGTTGCTTGCTCATGCCCAGCTTGAATTCGCGATGCAGCGGACTGGTGGACAGGAACAGGTGGATACGCGCGGACGGTGCCGGTTCCAGCGCGCGCGCCGTGGTCTCAATGTCACCGGCCAGGCAGCGCGACAGACCACAGATCGTGGTGCCGCGCAGGTTGCGGGCGATCTGCGCCACGGCTTCGAAATCGTCCGGCGAGGCCTGCGGGAAGCCGGCCTCGATGACATCCACGCCCAGGTCCGAAAGGGCGTGGGCAAGGCGCAGCTTCTGCGCCCGGTTCATCGAGAACCCGGGGGCCTGTTCGCCGTCGCGCAAGCTGGTGTCGAAGATCCGTACGCGATCTTCTTCGGCGTTCGGATCCTCTTGGGGACGTTCGGCGTTGGGGGTTTTCTTGGTCATCTTGGACTCCGCTATCGCGGGCCAAGGGCAATAAAAAACCCCGCATCCGTTTCCGGGTGCGGGGTTTTGGCGTGTCCGATGTTGCTTTTAACTATGGACGCATGCCCTTAACCCGCACCTCCGCTGGTAATAATAATGGATACGATGGTTAGGACTAGGGCAGCAAGCTGCGTGCCGCGCAGCGACAGCACGACGTCCGCCGGGGAGAACCCGGTGGCGATGGTCTTGTGCTGGCGAGAAGCGTGCGACATGGGTTCGAACCTACGCATGCATTCCAGCAATGTCAACCATTATTTTCAATTGGAAGTATGGACGTCCAATATCCATGGCCTGGCGCCGGTCCAGAAGCCTTGCCATTGCGGGATTCCAGGTCATTTCAGTTCTGCAGTATCCGATGCAGAGCACTGTGCTGTGCGGGGATCGGATCGGCGTGGGCCGGCCCCTGGAGCAAGCGCGCCAGGGCTTCAGGCACTGGAACTGGATGGCCGATGAGGGGCTCGACCACGCGCTCGAACTTCGCGGCATGCGCGGTGGCCACGGTGATCCAGGGTTCGCGGTTGCCGGTCTCGCGCAAGCGTCGAAGTTCATGCAGCGCGGTGGCGGTGTGCGGGCAAACGACCAGGTCATGGGCCTCGGACAGGGTCCGAATCGTGGTGCGGATGGCATCGTCGTCCACACTCGTGGCCTGGAACGTCGCGCGCAGTGCCACATCGTCCGGGTACATCCAGCGCAGGCGTTCGACATTGCTGGGTGCGCCCACGTCCATGGCATTGGCCAGGGTCGCGACGCTGGCGCGCGTGCGATACGCCTCGCCGGCCAGGAATTCCGGCAACACCGGATTGGCGTTGCAGGCGAAGCGCACGCGTGCGATCGGCAGGCCCATCGCACGCGTCCAGATGCAGGCCATCGCGTTGCCCAGATTGCCGGTGGGCACGATGTAGCCCGGTGCCGTGCCGTGGCGTGCGTGATGGCGCAGCGCGCTTTGCGCGTAGTAGCTCATCTGCGGCAGCAGGCGACCGAGACTGATGCTGTTGGCCGAACTCAGCGGCACATCGGCCTTGAGCGCCTCGTCGCCGAGTGCGTGTTTGACCATGCGCTGGCAGTCATCGAAGCTGCCGTTGACCCGGAACGTGCGGACGTTGTCGCCGAAGCAGCCCAACTGGTGCGCCTGGCGCGGCGAGACGCGCCCATCGGGGTACAGGATCACCACGCGCATGCCCGGCACGCGATGAAACGCCGCAGCGACCGCAGCGCCGGTATCTCCGGAGGTGGCGACCAGAATCGTCAGTGGACGGTCCCGATCGGCCTGCAGGCGGCGCATGCAGGCGGCGAGGAATCGCGCGCCGATGTCCTTGAAGGCCGCGGTAGGGCCATGGAACAGCTCCAGCAGATGGGCGTCGGCAAAGGGCAGCGGTTGCAGGGGCGTGTCGAAATCGAGGGCTTCGCGGCAGATCCCGTCCAGCGCATCGGCCAGCGGATCGTCGTCGAACCAGGGGCGCAGCAGTCCCGCGGCGATGTGTGCCAGATCCGCTTCGGGGTCGAGGCGGTACGGATCGATGCGTGGCAGTGCTTCGGGCACGTACAGGCCGCCATCCGGCGCCAGGCCGCGCGTGATGGCGTTGCTCAGCGAAACGGCCGGGGACCGGCTCCGGGTACTCAGGAAGCGCATGGTTCAAGTTCCGCAGCTGGGCCGTTGATCGGAGTGACGTGGCGATCCGAGTCCAGGCCCTGGGCAGCAAAGGCCCGTGCCATGGCGCCAGCGGCGGCTTCGGCGCCGGGGCGGTCGGTGAACCAGGCGAAGACACTGGGGCCCGCACCGGAGATGCTTGCGCCGAGGGCGCCGTGGTCCATGGCCGCCTGCTGGACCTGGGCGAACCCCTTGATCAGCGGCGCCCGGCGGGGCTCCACCAGGACGTCGCGGAGGCCCGCACGCACGAGGTCGGGGTCGCCACGATGGCAGCCGGTCAATACCAGTGACAGGTGGGCGCTTTGCTGGATGAACTCTTCCAGGGCGTAGTTTCCGGCCAGGGCCTCGCGGGCCCGGCGGGTTTCCAGCACAGCGTGCGGATGGACCAGCGCACAGTGCCAGCTGTCGGGTACCGGAATGCGTACCAGGCGGTCGCGGGTGGCCAGCACCAGGCCGCCCAGCAGCATCGCTCCGAGGTTGTCGCCGTGGCGTCCGCCACTGGCGACCGCTTCGCCGTCCAGCGCGAACGGATACAGCGCCTCGCGCGAAAGCGGACGCTCGAGCAGCGCATTGGCCGCGATCAGCGCCGCCACGCAGGAGGCTGCCGAACCGCCCATGCCCGAGCCCAGGGCGATGCCCTTGGTCAGGCGCAATGCAAATCCGTGGGACAGGCCCAGCGCCGAGCGCATCGACTGCAGCGCGGCCCCTGCCGTATTGTGCTCGGGATCGCGCGGCAAATCCCGTACGCAGCCGTCAATGGCGTCAATGCGGATGATCGGCGCCTCGATGCGCTCCACCCGGGCCCGGTCGCCGGCACCGGCGAGGCTATGGCCGAGAATATCGAAACCGACGCCGATATTGCCGACGCTGGCAGGTGCGAAGGCGCAGGCTGTGTCGATCACGCGCGCACTCCCGCGGCGACCCGCAGCAGATCGGTGAACACGCCTGCTGCGGTGACTTCCGGTCCCGCCCCCGGACCCTGTATGCGCAAGGGGTTGTCGGCGTAGCGGCGGGTGTGGAACTGCACGATGTTGTCGCTCAGGTGGGCATGCGCAAAAGGGTGGCTGGCGGGAAGCTCGATCAGCCCCACCCGCGCCCTTCCGTTGCTGTCCAGGCGTCCGACATGACGCAGTACGCAGCCTTGGGCTGCGGCGCAGGCATGTCGCGCGGCGAGTGGGGCGTCCAGGGTGTCCAGGTTCTGCATGAAAGTCTCGCGGTCAACGTGGGCCAGGGATGCGGGCACCAGACTCTGCACCCGGACGTCGTCCAGGGAAAGGTCCATACCGGCCTCGCGTGCCAGGATCACCAGCTTGCGTGCCACGTCCATGCCGCCCAGGTCGGCGCGGGGGTCGGGCTCGGTATAGCCCAGCTCACAGGCCTTGAGGATCCGGGCGGAAAAGGGTTCATGGCCATCATAACCGTTGAACAGCCAGGCCAGTGTGCCCGAGAACAGTCCCTCCACGGCGACCAGCTCGTCGCCGGTGTCGAGCAGGTCGCGCAGCGTCTGCACCACAGGCAGTCCGGCGCCCACGGTCGCCTCGTAGCGCAGTTGCGCACCGCTGGAACGCATGGCTGCTCGAATGGCGCGCCAGCGTTCAGCGGGACCGCTGATGGCCAGCTTGTTGGGTGTGATCACGTGGATGCCCCGGGCCAGCCAGGCGGGGTAGTGGGAGGCCACGGCGTCGCTGGCGCTGCAGTCGATCAGCACCGGGTGCGGGGCGCCGGCCAGGCAGGCGCCGACGTAGGACAGGCTCGATGGCCGCCATACCTGTGTGCCGGGAGCATGGGGATCAAGCGTGGCATTGTCGTGGTCAAGCCACATGTGCCGGCTGTCGGCGACCACGCGCAGGCGCAGGTCCAGTCCAAGTTCGCGCAACAACGTGGCCCCGGAGTCGCGCAGTTGTGCAAGCAGTGCACGACCAACCTTGCCCGGACCGACCAAGCCGACCGTCAGCGTACGCGTGGCAGTGGTCGCAGGCGCCAATGGTCCGATGGGCGGCGGGTTGGGATCGAGTTGCGATGCGCGGATATTCACGTTCAGCCTCCTTCAAGAGGCCCGTGTCCTGCGCTTGGTTGGAGGGTAGCTGACGGCGGCGACCCCTTTCCCTTGCGGAGGGCGGGGCCGTTTGCGTCATGGATCAACCGCGCACGTACACCCGCACCTTGCCGGTGCCGGTTGTGGTGGTCGTGGTAATGGTCATGGTCATGGTCATGGTCGTCACGGCTCGGCACGCCCGGCCTGGGACCATGCGGGCGAGTTTGGACACGTGGGATGAGTGGGACGACATGATCTGGACAGTAGACGTGTTTGCGCGTGGCTGTCAATGGCCCAGATCGACGGTATATGCCGTTGTGCCGTCAGCGTTGTCGTGCAGCTTGCGCAGATCGTACAAGCCGGCGGCACGCGCGGCCGGCAGGGCGTTGGCGGGACCGGTGACTATGATCGGACCGTGGGCATCCAGCGGCGCAAAATGCCAGGAGCGCCCCGACAGTCGATCACGATCCAGGTGTGGATGCGCGCGGATCCAGTCGATCAGGATGCGGCGATTGGCGTCGGCAGCGTCCAGCACGTCGGCATGCCCATCGAGGCCGGGGAAATGCCCGCCACCGCTGGCGCGGTAGTTGTTGGTGGCGATGATGAACCTCTGATCGGGCTGAACCGGCTTGCCGTCATAGACCAGGTCGTGGATGCGTTGGCCAAGCGGCTGGCTGACGTCGATCATGGAGTGCAGTCCGTTCTGGAACTGATCAAAGTTGAAGCCGGGGAAGGCCGCGTTGACAAGCCGTTGCAGCGCCGTTTTTCGCGGATCGATACGATGCAATCGTGCGGCGGCATGCTCCAGCCAGGCCTACAGACCCGCGCCAACCACACGCACCGCAGCGAGGTTGTTCGGGTACAGCTGCAGGCTGGCCGGCCGTGTTGCGCTGAGTCAGTGATCCGGGCGGGATATCGGTGTAATCGCCAGGTCCGCCATGACCGTTGCGAAAGGCTGCGACAGCGGACAGTACCGGGACCTGCGTGAGGTCTGGACGGTTTTCCTTGATCCAGTGGCGCACGTAGTCGCGCTGCTCGGCACGGGTTTGTGTGGAGCCTGCGTGCGGGCGAGGGCAAGGGCGGGGACCAGCGGAAGGATGAGCAGCAGAAGGATGAGCAGCAAGGACCGGATGGCAGATATGAAGGCGGGGAGCGCACCATGGCAGCATCCCCGGTACCAGTTCGCAAGCCGCTTCCTCGTCTCATCTCATGCCCGGTTTTCATCGGCGCTGGATGACCTGCAACGCGGTTGATCGTGCGTAGTTTTGACACCGTTTTCAATCCCGTCCTCGGCAATCGCATGCAATCTCTGTTAAGTTAGAAGGCTGTTGTGCAACACAAAAGGGTCCCTGCACAGGCCGTTCCACGCGCTCGGAGCAGCATCATTTTTGTCTGAGCTGGCCGACGTCGATAGCGTCCGTCCCCAGCCCGGTCAAGCCCGGATCGTGCCTTCCCCGGGGCCTCGAAGTCGTGGCGACACGGCATGTGTTGCATCAAGAAAATCCAGCGCGCTGTGGTTACTTCCGGCGCCATCGCAGCGGCCCGGGGTCACAACGGGCCGTTAGATTTCCTCACCATACAGTTAGGGGTAATGCATGGGATTCTGGTCAAAACTGATACGACGCAAGTCAGTCGAGCAGTTGCAATCCGACGCTGGTGCCAGTACTGACTTTCACCGCACGATGGGGGTCTGGCAGCTGACGGCCATCGGCATCGGCGCCATCGTCGGCGTCGGCGTGTTCGTGCTGGCGCCCAACGAGGCCGCGCTGAACGCCGGTCCGGCCATCATCATCAGCTTCCTGGTCGCCGGTATCGGCAGCGCGTGTGCGGCAATGTCCTACGCCGAATTTGCCGGCATGATCCCGGTGACCGGCAGCGCCTACACCTACGGCTACGCCGTGCTGGGCGAGCTGCCGGCCTGGATCATCGGCTGGGATCTGCTGATCGAGTACGCCCTGATCGTCGGCGTGGTCGCGGCAGGAACCTCCAACTACCTGCAATCCCTTATTACCCAGATCACCGGCCTGCATCTGCCGATGTGGCTGCAGGGCGCGTACGATCCGGCGCATCCGGACAGCGGCCGCGTGGTCAACATCATCGCGGTGATCGTGGCACTGGGCATCGCCTGGATCCAGATCATGCGTACCGAGGTCGGCGCGCGCCTGAACACCATCGTGGTGACCATGAAGGTGATTGGCGTGATTATCGTCATCGCCGTGGGCGCATTCTACGTACATACGTCCAACTGGTCGCCATTGATCCCTCCGCTGGTGCATGACGCCGCGGCCGCGGGCGGTTCGCGCTACGGCTGGAACGGCGTGCTCGCCGCGGCCAGCATCGTGTTCTTCGCGGTGTTCGGTTACGACACCCTGACCACCGCGGCCGAGGAGGCCAAGAATCCACAGCGCGACCTGCCGCTGGCGGTGGTGTTGTCGCTGGGCATCTCGATGGTGATGTACCTGGCCATTTCGCTGGTGTTGACCGGCATGGTCCCGTACAACGGCTGCATAGATCCGAGCCAGGTGGCCGGGCAATGCAGCCAGATGATCCTGTCCAGCCAGGCACCCGTGAGCGCGGTGTTTGCTGCGCGCGGCCTGCACTGGATCAGCGCCATCATCGACGTAGCCGCGGTCTGCGGCATCGCCAGCGTGGTGTTCGCCTTCATGCTGGGCGCGGCACGCATCTGGTTTGCGCTGGCCCGCGATGGCCTGCTGCCGGGCTGGTTTGCCAAGCCCCACCCCGAATATGGCACGCCGTACCGTCCGACCATGTTGCTGGGCATCTTCACCGCGTTGGCGGCCGGCTTCCTGCCGATCCGCGAGCTGGCCGAGCTGGTCAACATCGGAACGCTGTCGGCGTTCATCCTGATCTGTGCCTCGGTGCTGATCCTGCGCATCCGGCGGCCGGATCTGGAACGTCGCTTCCGCACGCCCGCCGTCTGGTTGCTGGCACCGCTGGGTATCGTGTTTTCGTTGTTCCTGATCATTGGCTGGCCGTGGTTCAAGGACGGTCACTACGCCCCGATCGGTGGTCTGGACATCGTCACGATCATACGTTTCATCGTCTGGATGCTGATTGGCTTCATCATCTACTTCGGTTATGGCATCCGTCACAGCCACGTGGAAAAACAGCAGAAGGGCGAGTAGTTCCATACACGTATTCAGCTTATCCAGAGCCGTGGCGCCGCAGGGCGCCACGGCCTTTTCATGCCCGGCTTCCAGGGGACACATATGCGACTGGCATGACCTTTGGCAGTCGGGCGAGCGGGCAGATCTGGTCTAGGATGCAAGTGCAATCCGCTGCACCGTTCGGGTGACCACGCCGCAGCGGAACTGCCCTTATTCACCATGTTCCGGTGGCCGGGTCTGCGCGGCTTCGTGCCGATCCTGTCGGGAGTCCCCCATGTCGCGTTCCACCCTGCGCCGACTGCTGTACGCATTTGCCCTGACCTGCGTTTTCGCCGCGCCGTGTGCATTTGCTGCAGTAGCGTCAGCCTCCAGCGCCCCGGTCAAGCATCCCAGCGACCAGCCCTATCCGGGCGGGATGCTGACCCTGGATCTGGATCTCACGCGCGCGCCGGACCGCATCTTCGAGGTCCACGAGACCATTCCGGTCGCACACGACGGCAGCTTTGCGTTGTACTACCCGAAATGGATTCCCGGTGAACATGCGCCGAGCGGTCCGATCAACAACATCGCGGGCCTGATCATCAAGGCCAACGGCCAGCAGCTGCACTGGCGCCGCGACCTGGCCGACATGTTCACGTTGTATGTCGACGTACCCAAGGGGGTTCGCAAGCTGGACCTGCAGTTCCAGTTCCTGTCACCGGGCGGCGGCGGCCAGTTCGGTGCAAGCCCTTCGACCAGCAACGATCTGGCTGACGTGGAGTTCAACCAGGTGGCGTTTTATCCGGCCGGCTACTATTCGCGGCGGGTCATGATCGAACCGACCGTGATCCTGCCCAGGCACTGGAAGTTCGCCACGGCGCTGGATGTTGCAAGCCAGTCCGGCAACGTAGTGCATTTCAAGCCGGTCAGCTTCAACAACTTCGTGGACTCCCCGCTGATCGCAGGCAAGCATTTCAAGCGGGTGGATCTGGCGCCTGGGGCCAAGGTTCCAGTGCATCTGAACATCGTCGGCGATAGTGCTGCCGACGTGAACACCAGCACCAGTCAGGTCAGGGAGCACCGCAACCTGGTCACGCAGATTCTTGCGCTGTTCGGCAGCCATCACTACCACCACTATGATTTTCTGCTGACGTTGTCCAACCATGTCGGGCACTTCGGACTGGAGCATCACCAGTCCAGCGATGATCGCCTGGCGGCCAGTTACCTGACCGACGACCAGATGTACATGCGGGCAGCGACCCTGATGCCACATGAGTGGGTGCATTCCTGGAACGGCAAGTTCCGCCGTCCAGCGGACCTGTGGACACCCAACTTCAACATGGTCAAGCGGGACGACATGTTGTGGGTCTACGAGGGCCTGACCGACTACTGGGCCGGTGTGCTGACCACCCGTTCGGGCCTGTGGACGGCCGATCAGTACCACGACGCCATCGCCTCGATCGCTGCGGCCATGGCCCATCGCACCGGTCGCCAATGGCGTTCGTTGCAAGACACCGCCGATGCCGCGCGACTGACCTATGCCGGTGCCAGCGGTTGGGCCAACTGGCGGCGTCGCACCGACTTCTATCCGGAGGGACAGCTGCTGTGGCTGGACGTGGACACCAAGATCCGTCAGCTCAGCCACGGCCGTCATTCGCTGGATGACTTCGCGCATGCCTTCTACGGGATGGACAACGGCAGCGATGTCACGCGCACCTACACCTATCAGGATGTCATCGATAGCTTGAACAAGGTGCAGCCTTACGACTGGAATCAATTCCTGCGCTCGCGGCTGGATTACACGGGCGACAAGCTGCCCGAACATGGCCTGGCGCGCGGAGGCTGGAAGGTGGTCTACACGGACAAACCCTCGGCCTACGACAAGGCTTCACAAAGCATGGGTCGCGGCACCGACCTCGATTATTCAGCCGGGTTTTCGGTGTCGAGCAATGGTCATGTCTACGACGTGCAGTGGAAAGGCCCGGCCTTCCGCGCCGGCCTGGTGCCGGGCATGGAAATCACCGCCGTCGACGGCAAGTCCTTCACCAGCAAGGGGCTCAAGCAGGCGGTCACCAGGGCCGTTGGCAGCACGGCGCCGATCCGGCTGCTGGTCAAGAATATTGACCGCTTCCGGAGCCTGGAGATCGATTATCACGGGGGGCTGAAATACCCGCATCTCAAGCGCATCAAGGGCACGCCCGACCGGCTTGACCGAATTCTGAAGGCGCGCTAGATCAGTACCAGAGCATGGTTCGCGTCCGGACTTCCACGGACGCATTGTTATCGAAGAGAGGTTCGTACGTGAAAAATACTCTTGTTGCAGTCGCATTGGCGGCCACATTGGGCCTGACGGGTCTGCCGGCACACGCGAGCTCAGGGCCGCAGCCGGTGCCCAATCAGTTCCAGATCCCTGCGCCGCGGGATATAAAGTACCCCGGCACCATCCAGTTGCACGTGGAGGCGACGGACCTGGCTCACCGCATCTATAGCGTGCATGAGCAGATCCCGGTCAGCGCGGGCCCCATCACGCTGCTTTATCCGAAGTGGATCCCGGGCGACCACTCGCCGACCGGGCCCATCGACAAATTCGCCGGGCTGGTGGTCAAGGCCAACGGCAAGCGCATCAAATGGACTCGCGATCCGGCACATGTCTTCGCCTTCCACATGGACGTGCCGCAGGGAGTGAGCACACTCGATGTGAGCTTCAAGTCCCTGACTCCGCAAAAGCACGACCAGGGCCGTATCCTGATGACGCCGGAGATGCTCAGCCTGGCCTGGAACCAGGTGGCACTGTATCCGGCTGGCTACTTCGCCCGCGACATCAACGTACAGGCCAGCATCACGCTGCCGAAGGACTTCAAGTTCGCCACCGCACTCAGCGTGGAGCGCCAGGACGGCAACGATGTCACCTTCAAGCCGATCGACTTCGAGAACCTGGTCGACTCGCCGATGCTGGCGGGCAAGTATTCCAAGCGTTTCGATCTCAATCCGGGGGGTCAGACGCCGATCCACCTGGACGTGTTCGCCGATCAGCCCAGGGAACTGGACGCAAGCAAGGAAGCCATCCAGGCGCATCGCAATCTGGTTACCCAGATGCATCGCTTGTACGGTTCCTTCCACTTCAACCACTATGACTTCCTGCTCTCGATCAGCAGCAAGCTCGGGGGCATCGGCCTGGAGCACCATCGCTCCAGCGAGGATGGCGTGCGTCCGGGCTATTTCACCAAGTGGAAGGAGGACTGGCTGGGCCGGGACCTGCTGGCGCATGAGTTCAATCATTCCTGGGACGGCAAGTATCGTCGCCCCCAGCGCTTGTGGACGCCCAACTTCAACGTGCCCAAACGTGATCACGGTCTGTGGGTCTACGAGGGGTTCACCCAGTACAGCGGTTACGTGATGGCCACGCGTGCCGGTCTCTGGGACAAGAAGCAGGCGCTGCAGATGCTGGCCTCGGTCGGTGCGACCTATGATCGCGGCCGTCCGGGTCTGAAGTGGCGCACCATCTGGGACACCACCAATGACCCGACCATTGCCCAGCGCGCGCCGTTGCCGTATCGCAACTACCAGATGAGCGAGGACTACTATTCCGGTGGTCAGCTGATCTGGTTGGCTGTGGACGCGAAAATCCGTGAGCTGACCCACGATCGGCGCAACCTCAACAACTTCGCGCGTGATTTCTTTGGCGTGCATCCGGGCGCCTGGGACATCAACACCTTCTCCTTCGGCGATATCGTCCATGCGCTGAACAAGGTGGCGCCGTACGACTGGAAGATGTTCCTGGACAGCCGTCTGAAGGGGCATGGCAACCTCTCCAAGGCATTTGACGCCGAGGGTTGGAAGCTGGTCTACAACGACAAGCCCAGCAAGGCGGTCAAGGGCTTCGAGCATCGCTACCACTTCACTGACCTGACCTATTCCATCGGCATCCGCGTCAATCAGAAGGGCCAGATGCGCGATGTGCTGTGGAACAGCCCGGCGTTCAAGGCCGGTTTGGCTCCGGCGATGACCATCGTCGCCGTCGACGGCAAGGACTTCAGCCCCGACGTGCTGGAGCGTGCGGTCACTGCGGCCAAGACCGGCAAGGCGCCGATCAAGCTGCTGGTGAAGGACTTCAACGAGTACCGGACCCTTGATATCGACTACCACGGTGGCCTGCAGTATCCGCACCTGGAGCGCATCAAGGGGCGTCCGGACTATCTCTCGCAGGTCCTGTC
>NZ_JAQIBU010000362.1 GCF_027858935.1 Oleiagrimonas sp.
CTGACCGCTGTAGAGAGCCTCAGCTTCCGTGCCGAACCCGGTGAGGTCGTGGGTCTGCTTGGCCCCAATGGAGCCGGCAAATCCACCGTGATGCGGATGATCAGCGGCTACCTGGCACCGACTTCCGGCACTGCGCGCGTTTGCGGGCACGATGTGCGCAAACACCCCCTGGCAGCAAAGCGGACACTTGGTTACCTGCCAGAAGGCGCACCGAGCTATGGCGAGCTCACGGTGCGCGAATTTCTTGCCTACATTGCGCGGGTGCGTGGACTGAGCGGACGCAATCTGTTGCGGCAAATGGACAGCACGCTGGAACAGCTGCACCTGGAGGACGTGCTCGACAATCCCATTGATACCCTCTCGAAGGGCTACCGCCGCAGGGTCGGTCTGGCTTGTGCAATCCTGCACGAACCTGATGTGCTGATGCTGGATGAGCCGACCGATGGTCTGGATCCCAATCAGAAGCGGGACGTGCGCGGGTTGATAGATGCGATGGCGCGCAAGCGCACCATACTGATTTCCACCCACTTGCTGGAAGAGGTGCGCGCGCTGTGCAACAGGGTGTTGATCGTGGCTCAGGGGCGACTGCTGGCCGATGCGACGCCAGCCGAACTGGAATCGCGATCGCGGTACCACGGCGCGGTCTCTTTCAGCGCACCGGGTGCCGGTGTGGCACGTCCGATGCTGGCACGTATGCCCGAGGTCGCCGCAGTGGAAGTGGATCCACTGAACGGACGCATCACGGTCATCCCGCAACCCGGGTACAAGGTACTCGCAACGGTGCAGCAACTGTTGAGCGAGCAGGGTGTTCAGGTGACCGAGATCCAGCTCGAACGTGGACGCCTGGATGAGGTCTTCCGCCGCATGACGCGCGATGACGAGGCCCGTACATGAGTGCCGTGCTGGCGATCATGCGCCGTGAATTGCGCAGCTATTTCGTGACGCCGCTGGCCTATGTGTTCCTGGTCATCTTTCTGCTCATGTCGGCGTTCCTGACGTTCTACATTGGTGATTTTTACGAACGCGGGCTGGCCGACCTGCAGCCGTTCTTCAGTTTCCATCCGTGGCTCTACCTTATGCTGGCGCCGGCGATGACCATGCGTCTGTGGGCCGAGGAGCGCAAGAGCGGCACGCTCGAACTGTTGCTGACTCTTCCGGTGACCATCACCCGTGCAATGCTGGGCAAGTTCCTTGCCGCCTGGGCCTTCATCGGACTGGCACTGGTCCTGACGTTTCCAATGTGGCTGACGGTCAATTATCTGGGTTCGCCCGATAATGGGGTGATTCTCGCCGGATACTTCGGGAGCTGGTTGATGGCCGGAAACTTCCTGGCGATTGGCTGCTGCCTGTCTGCGCTGACACGCAGCCAGGTCGTGGCATTCATCATCACCGCAGCGATGTGTTTCGCGCTTGTGCTGGCCGGGTTCTCCGGAGTGAGGGATGCGCTGAACGGACTGGTTCCCACGCAGGCGGTCACGATGCTCGCGCAGTTCAGCATCCTGCAGCATTTCCAGGCGATTGCCCGCGGCGTGCTGGACCTGCGCGACGTGGTCTATTTCCTGACAGGCATAGTTGTCTGGCTGACTGCCGGTGTACTGGTACTCGAATTGAAGAGGACCGGTTGAGATGCGAACGCTGGTACGACGTTCCTTCCTTATCCGGCTGGCGCTGCTTGCGCTGGCAGTGATATTCGCGGGCGTGATCTACAGCAGCACGATGTGGTTGCGCGGGGTACGCGTGGATCTCACCTCCGATCACCTGTACAGCCTGGCTCCTGGCACCGTGCATATCCTTGATGATCTGCACCGGCCGCTTCACTTGACCCTGTATTTTTCGCGCCATGCCACGCGCGACATCCCGCAGTTGCGAAGCTATGAGCAACGCGTTCGCGAACTGTTGCAGGAAATGGTGATGCGTTCCCATGGCCGCCTGAAGGTATCGATTGTCGATCCGGTGCCGTATTCGGACGACGAGGACCGGGCACTTGGCGCGGGGCTTACGGCCATGCCCGGAGGCAGCAACGGGGAGCGTGTTTTTTTTGGCCTGGCCGGGAAAAGTGCGTCCGGAACGGATCTTTCGATTCCTTTTTTCGATCCCAGTCAGGAAGCCTTTCTTGAGTACAACATCGCGCGACTCGTGTATGAGCTCGATGCGCCGCGCAAGCCGCATGTAGCGATCCTCAGCACGCTGCCCATCGATGGCAGCGCGATCAGCGGAACTCCGCCCTGGGCGGTCATGCGCCAGTTGCACCAGTTGTTTGACGTGAAGATGCTTGATCCGGCCAGTTTCAAGAGCGTCGGCAAGGACATCAACGTGCTGATGGTCGTGCATCCGAAAAACCTCAGCAATGCCGCCCTGTACGCCATCGATCAGTACGTCATGCATGGTGGTCATCTGGTGGTGTTCGTCGATCCCGATGCGGAGATGGATGCCTTGCCGGTCGGTTCGCTGGCCGGAACCGTTGCCGGCAGCAGTTCGGACCTCAAGCCCCTGTTTCGCGCCTGGGGCGTGCTCTACAATCCGAATATGGTAGTGCTCGATCGCGCACGGGCGATGACCATCAGCCTGGGCGACAATACCGCGCCGGTGCGCGATTACGCGGTGCTTGGACTGGGCCCGCAGGATCTCAATCATCATGACGTGATCACTGCGAGTCTGCAGAACATCGATGTATCCAGTGCCGGTTATTTCGAGCTTGCGCACAATGCCAAGACACAGCTCATCCCCCTGATACAGAGCAGCGGAGAGGCCATGCCCACGCCGGCCGACAGGGTGCGGGGCACGGCGGATCCGACCCAGCTGTATAACGACTATCAACCGACTGGCGAGCACTATGTGATTGCAGCACGCCTGCGCGGCCGGCTGCATAGCGCCTTTCCACAGCGGCATGACGCCGGTCACCTGAACGTGATGAAACATTCCGGTGAGGTGGTGCTGGTGGCCGACACGGATCTGCTCTCGGATCGCCTGTGGGTCCGCCGCACGCCATTCCTGGGGGAACAACTGCTCAGCGCTTTTGCCAACAATGGCGATTTCGTTGCCAATATCCTGGACAATCTGGGCGGCTCCTCGGCGTTGCTCTCCATCCGCGGTCGTGCCATTTCGCAGCGGCCGTTCACGCGTGTGCAGGCGCTGCGCCGTGCCGCGGACGTCAAGTTCCGGGACAAGGAAAAGTCCCTGGAGAACGAGCTGGCCGCGACCGAGCAACAACTGGCCAAGCTGCAACCGGCGAAAGCGGCGGATGCGCACCCGGACGCCAAGGCAAAGAAGCAGCTGGAGCAGGCACTGAAGCGCAAATTGTCCATTCGTCACCAGTTGCGTGAGGTCCAGCACCAGCTGAATGCGGAAATCGACGCGCTGGGCATGCGCGTGAAGGCCTTCAACCTGCTGTTCATGCCCTTGCTGGTGATGGCGCTCGGGATTGCCTACGGCTGGCGTCGACAGCGGCGCAGCGGCCGCAAGGATGGGACATGAATGCGGATCAAGGCGCTGCCCGGCCTGATCGCGGCGAGGCTCCGGCGCTGGGAATCAAATGACTTTGCTGCGCTGGCTGGTTCCCTGGGAGTTTTCACCGACGGTCATCGTGTGTTTCGCGGTGGCCGTGGTGCTGTATGTGCGCGGTTCCCACCTGCGGCCCCCCGGTTTTTCGCGTCAATTGAGCTTCTGGGTGGGACTGGCCCTGATCTATGTGGGGCTGCATACCTACCTGGATTACTACGCCGAGCGCGAATTCTTCATGCATCGGATCCAGCACTTGCTGCTGCACCACATCGGACCGTTCCTGGTGGCTCTTGCGGTCCCGGGGACCACGCTGCGCGCAGGGTTTCCGCTGCGCTGGCGCGCGCTCTGGCAGCGCTCGGTCGGCAGCAGTCGTGCCTGGAAGCTGGTGATGGACACAGTGTTCAATCCGTGGGTCGCTTC
>NZ_JAQIBU010000074.1 GCF_027858935.1 Oleiagrimonas sp.
ATAACGCTGCACGATGATCGCATCGGTCAGGAACGCCGTGCCGTAGGGGCTGAAGCGCAGTTCGGTGTAGCGGTCCTCCAGCTCCGAAGTCATCAGCACGGTGACACCGATGCTGGCCAGAGCCGACACCATCCGTGCCAGCGCCTCGCGGAAGTCCTCGCGAAACGTGGGCGCCAGTGCAAGCTCGAATCCCGAAAGCGAATCGATCACCACGCGACTGGCCTTGAGTCGCCGTACCTCGGTGGTCAGCAGTACGGCGACCTCGTCCACCGACAGGCCCGGAACGCGCGTGTTGACCACGCCGATGCGACCGCTCTCGATCAACTCGGCTATGGGCTGTCCACGCGACTGCGTGGCGCGCTGCTCGAAGGCGGCGATCACGCCGGTCTCGCCCCGGCTGGCGCCTTCAAGCAGGAACGCCGCAGCCAGAATGCTCTTGCCCGAGCCGGACGGTCCAGCCACCAGCAGCGAGTAACCACGCGGCAGGCCACCACCCATCATCGCGTCCAGGCACGGCACACCCATCGACAGCCGTCCGCTGATGGGCGCCGGAGGCAGATGGGCCGGCTCAGTCACCGGAGCCGGTGCAAACACCTGCAGACCGGTCGCCTTGATACGGAACGTATGCAAGCCGGACAGCGTGGGCTGGCCGCGCATCTTGACGATCTCCAGCTTTCGCACCATCGAGTTGCGCTGCACGCTCTGACGCAGCCAGATCAGGCCGTCGGCCACGGTGAACACCGGGCTGGGATCGCGGTCGCTGAAGTACTCACCGATCAGGAAAGTGGTCGCCTGCCAGCTGGTCATCAGCATGCCCAACTGCTGCACGAACTGCTGCAGGCTGATGAAGCCGTTGCCCTCGCTTTCCCCGGCCAGGATCATCGAACGGAATGAGTCGACGAAGACCAGACCGGGTCCATGCCTCTCGACCTCGGCCTCAATCCGTGCCAATACCCTGGAAAGATCACCGCTGGCGGTCTCTTCGATGAGGTTGATGAAATGGATCGATTGATTGACCTTGTGGCTATCAAAAAAATCGAACTGTTGCTGGTAGCGCAGCATCTTCATCGGCGGCTCACCCAGCACAGTGAAGTAAAGGGCCGGACGCTCGGGCGTGGCCAGTGCAAACATCATCTGGTGCGCCAGCGTGGTCTTGCCGCAACCGGGCGCCCCGGCGATGACATTGAACGAGAACTCGGGGAGTCCACCGCCAAGCACCTCGTCCAAACCTGGGACACCGGTGTGCAACCGGTGAATGGTGGCTTTATCGTTGGTCATATGATGGTGTCCTGCACGGCGTCGCCGCATGGGGGAATATCCCAGACGGGGCGCAGAAGCCGATCAGAAAGCGAGGCGCCGATCAAGGAGATGAGCAGTTCGTGGAAGTTCTGCAGCAGTGCGGCATTCACTGCGACCGCCTCAGCCCAGTCCTGCTGTGACAGCACTGCCTGCAGCACAGCCAGCTCACCCATCGAGGGCAACGCGCTCTCATGTACAGCCGACAGGCACGGATGTGTAGTGCGGGTGAGGAAGGCGCTGCGTTTGAACAGGGCGGCAACACCGGTCTGGCCGATGATCGGCGACAAAGCAACGCCCACGCCATCCCAGATCGAGACGGCTATCTCCGAAATCCTTGCGGCATCGGTGCTTTCGACCGCGAGGCGCTCAAACATCGCCTGGATTCCTTGCGCTTCAGCGTGCATCGGCAATCCCTAGCCTCCGCCATGTACAGACACTTTACGGTACTCCCTTTCGCCGGAAAACATGTGAATAAACGACGAAATCCGTTCACAGAACCGTCCTTCTCCTTCGAAGAACGGTTCCTGGCCGGAACGTGGAAGTCATGCTTGGGTCTGTTCGTTCCTCCCGAGTGCATCATCGATCCTGACCCCGGGATCGCACGCCGTGCGCTGCAGCTTGCTGTGGCCAGGCCACCGTTGCATCGCGCAGAGATTCCTCGCTCTCAAGCACACCAGCGGTGCCTTGGTCCGTCGCTTCGAATGCGTTGCGCCGTCAGCAACATCCAGGCCGCGATCCACGATCCATCGTTCGACGTTCGGCGCCCATGCCCGGGTTGCGAAATGAAACGAACCTCGACACCTGCTCTGGAATGACCCGGGCGAGAGGAACGCGTGCAGCGAAGGGCACGGGTGGTCATCAGGCGCGGCCTTCGCATTTTCCAGATCCGTAGACGGCCAGTGCCTACCGGCCCATGAAACGCCGGCGAGCCACGGACAGAATCAGCCGTTGCAGTGGATTGTTGTTGCCCCCCGGACGCCACGTGTGCACGAGCTTGTTGCGGTAGGCGTCGAAGTGCAGGCCATGAGGTGCCGCGAGCACCTTGCCCCTGCCAAGCAGGATCTTCAACGCCTGGGTCCCGGCGATCCCGGCACAGATTTCGCATGCCATGGGCGTCGATGGTCCCCGCTGATGGACCAGGTCCACCGCAGACGGATCGACCAGATAGGCTTGATGCAGCACGGCAGGCGCCAATCCCACCAGAAAGCGCAGCAACTGTTCGTTCCTGATGCAGCCTTCCAGCCGGAAATACTCTTCGAAGGTCATCTGGCCCGGCAGGAACGCCAGCACCGCAGCACCCATGCCCAACGGCGCCGCGGTAATCGCCGGTATGCCACGTTCGGCACACAGGGCAAACAACCTGGCACGGATATCGAGCACGAAAAAATCCAGCCCGTCGACGTACAGATCCACTCCAGACAGAAACTGCTCCATGTTGTCGAGAGTGACGCCACCGGGAAATGTGTTGATGTCCAGATCCGGGTTGATATCCCGCGCCATCCGCGACACCACATCGACTTTGGGCTGGCCAAGGGTCGACTGGAACGCCCCGGCCTGCCGGTTGAGATTCTCCGTGCCAAAACGGTCGAAATCGGCCAGGTTGAATGACTGGATGCCGAGTCGGGTCAGGGTCAGCAGATGGCTGCCGCCAACACCGCCGAGTCCGGCAATCGCCACGCGCATGGAACGAAGCTTCGCCTGCTCGGACGCGGTGATCCAGCCGATCGTCCGGCTGAATGCCGTTGCGTAGTCGAACGACTCCGTCGTGACCAGTTCATCAGACATCATGGGACACCTACCTTTGCAATATCGCGTCAAGGTGTTGCCAAGCCGGCGCGGTAGCATCGACCTGTGGCGGTACACAAAACATGTGCGATCGCCCCTGAGCGCCGCTTCGCCCGACGAGCAGATCGACCGGGCCGTCTGCAGTCCGCGGGCAACAGAACGGCCCGCCTTGGCCTGACTCTTCACAACGGCCGCTTCAAATTTGCTGCAACGTGCGAACCCGTTCAAGGAAAACCAGGTACAGAAAAATGGCGCCGCTTGGGAAAGCGGCGCCATCGATCTTCAAACGACTTGCATGAACCGCGTGCGCTATGAGAGTTCTTCAGCCTCTTCCTTGCTGCGCCGGCGGAGCATCAAGCCCAGGACGCCCAGACCAAGGCCCAGCAGACCGATCTCGGCCGGCTCGGGTACTGGCATCGTTGAGCCGGTAATGGTCGCACCGCCCTCGATCGCGTACGTGACGCCGTTCCCACCCACAAATGAACCCCCGGGAATGGCGCTGAAGTTGGTCGTCATGAAAAAATCAGCTAACCCGCCAAGCCCATCATGTTGCGTTTGGGTCTGCATGAAAATCGCCGCAGGGCCACCGGTTGCGTCCAAGTACCCGGCTCCACCGGAGCCTGTACCCGGAGTGGTGATACTGCCTGAGGCAGTGGCGAAAAGATCACCTTGCCAGCCCGTCGGGTAACCGGTGATTGTACTGTTATGGCCAGTCAACGTGAGCCAAGGTGTGCCCGTCGTGATGTTGGAGGGATCCTTTGAATTATAGGTGCCGGAAGGCAAGACGTAAAAGTTCACGGCTCCGGCGTTGAACAAGACCTGCAAAGTGGAGGGGTCCGTGTTCGCCACCGTGTACTGGAACGTGTAGGCGAGCTGGCAGCCTGAACAAAAGTTGGTATCTTGGTTTATCCCGGACACCAAGCCGTAGCCGGTCAACGTGTCGCCAGGACTCGCAACGCTCGTTTCTATGAGGCTGCTAGTGGCCACGGTCAGGTCAAATGTGCTGTTAGGGTCCCATTTGACGCCACCCACGCTGACCGTGGTCGCGAACGCCGCTCCACTCGCACCCAGCGCCAGCGCACATGCGAGTGCAACTCCAATGTATTTTTTCTTCAACATGATGTTCATCCTTGATGCTTGGTAAGAATCAACCGATACAACCGAAACGGCAGTGACGCGCTATTGACATTGCCTCGTGGAATAAGTAGCAAGAAACGCGCCATGTATCAAACATGCTGTTTTATAAGGGATTATTTATATAGCGCTTCCGGATTTCTTCGCTTTTTGTAAGGTATCCCGACACCTTTGCGGATTTGTGCACTGGCACAAGATTTTTTCGCCATGGTGCCGCAGGCATCCGCCTGACCACCATTACATCGTTTACAATTCAATGAGTTACATCTCAATTCTCCAGCCGTGCTTTTGACCGCCAACAGCTCAAGCCGCTGCTTCGGCGATCCCGCATACGCCCGCACAAACCGAGAATGAATATAACAGACTGTTATTTATGTAAATTTATCCGAGGGCAACTGCAAGCCAAGTTTGTAAAGGATTCCGACGCATAGTGGAATCACATGTGCATGGTCCTCCCAGCGTGAAACCGCGAGGGCGACCAAAGACATTAACGGCGAGAGTTTACCTCGCAGGACTTCATCGCCGAGGGGCTGCGGCAGGGCATCGCGGATGGGTGAAGAACAAGATCGCGCAGTGCGCGCAGTGCCAGAAGGTCATCGCACACAAACGAAAATCGTGCCTGGGTCCGCTATGGGAAATCGCCGAAACTTGCGGGCGCGCGGCGCCCACTGCGATCGCTCGGAGCGGACCGCGCATAGCCAAGGCGCAAAAACACCAGCCCATATCCCGATTCACACAGTTCGCACAGGGCTGAACCCAGGCGTGAGAGCGCCCCCTGAAAAGCTGGCTCGATGGATACGAACCCAAGACCGAGCACTCCCGCCGCCGCGTACGGCTGGACCGACAGCCCGTCCAGAGTGGCCTCAAGCCACACGCGCTGCAAAGCGCGGCCACCCGCGAGCACATCGGCTCGCGCCTTGGACGGAATGACGAGCAGACAGAGGCCGGGCGACAGCCGGATCGGCAACCAGGCCGAGCGCCACCCGAGAACCGACGCCGCGCCCAGCCGGTTGAGCATGCTCATCATCGCGGGACGACGCAGCATCTGGAACAGCGGGCGCATCGGGGGCTCCACGGCCAGCGTCGCCGGGGCCAGACCTTCTTCGCAGACGGAGTGCCAGCCAACAGCAAAACGGATACTCGAAAACAGTTCCGCGTGCAGCGTCGGACTCCTGAAACGCAGCGTCTCGGCCTGCCTGATGACCTTGAGTGCAGCTTTTCTCTCAGGTGGTGTCTGTGGCCAATAAAGCCGCGGCCCGGGAATCTGCAGGGCCTGGGTGTTCAGGCGCGTCTGCGTATCGCTGGTGACCGGGCCGCCCCAGGGGAAACGGCGGTCGGTGTGTCGCTGCTGGATGGCACCCGCCAGCGGCTCGACCTGGTCGCACTCGGGATCATGGCGCCACCGGATGCGGGCGACCCACAGCTCGTCGTCATGCTGCGGGAAAGTCTGCAGGTCCGCCGCATAGCCGAGTGACCGACCCTGGACGATCAGATTTTCAAGGCACGCACCAGCGGCCAGGTCGCTGAGGACAAATCGGGTATCGGAAACAAGACCGCTACGGCTTGCATCGATTCGAAGGTCCAGGTCGTCCCCGCTCCACGCAAAACGCCACGGCTGCGAATTATCCGCCGAGGGCGCGGCGATGCCCGCACGTAGAATGTCTGCTTTTGTTTGCCGGTTCACAGCCCGCGTCCATTCATATGGTACGACCGTGTGCCTTGATGGAAAGCGCCAAATATCTTCATGTATTACAGATAGTTACGACTATTTCTTGTGCCTGTCATACAACCTCCCCGCTCAAGCACTATACGCGGGGACAAAGGCTGCGTCCTGTACCGCCCCTGCTTTCTCGTAGCTGTCAAGCTCATTGCGGACCGACGCCGTGCTCGATGCCCCGGGGCAGGCGCTGCAAGCAACGGCTTTACAGTTAGAAGGGCGTCCAGGGCATGCAAGTACATGTCGATCCGCCACACCGACCGGTTGGCCGAGTCCGGCCGAAGCCCAGCTGGCTGTCGCAGACTCCTGCGACAATGTGCTGGCCTGGACGAGCGGCATCCTGTATAAGGCCAAAGTGACTCATCGGCAATCGTGACGCAATTGCGAAGCCGTCGAACGGCGCACTTGACTGGGTGAACGGTTCCAACAACAAGCGGCTGCTGAGGCCGATCGGGCTCACCCTGCCAGCGAAAGCTGAAAAGGTTACTATCGGCAACAGGTTACTTTCTGCAACACAATGTCCGGCCATGGTGGCCTGACTCAACCGAAACGGTTTCCGGGGAATCCGGTGCGGTTCACTTTCCACGCGTTTCGCGCCTTCGAGCTCGTCTTACGAAGGTTACCTCACTGAAGTACGGTTACGGTTCAAACGCGCTTCAACCTGAAGATCAGGGTGTCACGCCTGCTGCCAACCACGACCAGAAAACGCGCCATGCGGCGCACGATGTCCGGTTGCTGACATGCGACGCAAACAGGTTCACGGTTGAGGAAGATCACCAGGTTTTCTAAAGGTTTGTGCATCTTGATGGGTTGTTTTCACATGCAGTTCACACAACCCCGAATGATCACAGCTTATGATTTAGGCTAGCAACGCATTATGCGCCTTGAGGAGTGAACAGTGCCCCACGATGGGGTCGCGCACCCATTTCAGCACAGGGAAGTCCGTCTTGGCCGACGTGAAAAAATGCGGGGCCAATTTCCATGTGATCCAGGGAGTGGCATGCATCAAAGCAACGTGCCGAGGATCGGAGACTCAAACATGAACCCAGATATATCAAAAGAAATGCCTGAGACAGTCA
>NZ_JAQIBU010000168.1 GCF_027858935.1 Oleiagrimonas sp.
GCGTTGACGCGCATGATTTCGCACATAGCGTCCAGGTGAAGTGGACCGCGCCCGACGGACAGGCCAACGATGGCATCCTGACCTACCCGAACCACTACGTCCCGGGCCACCACTATCCACTGGTGGTCTACAGCCACGGCGGCCCGGAGGCGGCATCGACCTCCGACTTCGACAGCGGAGAGATCGGCCCGCTGCGCGATCAGTTTGCAGCCGACGGCTACCTCGTGTTCGAGCCCAACTACCGCGGCAGCGACAACCTCGGCAGCGCGCACGAGCACGCGATCTACCGTGATCCCGGCAAGGGACCGGACAGCGACGTGATGTCGGGCATACGCATGCTCGAGCACAAGGGCCTGGTGGACACCTCGCGCATTGCCGCGGTGGGCCATTCCTACGGCGGTTACATGACCGGCTGGTTGATCTCGCACCAGCACTTGTGGAAATGCGCGGTGGTGGCCGACGGCGCCGTGGACTGGACCGAGGAGTATGAACTTTCCGGTGCCGGCAACCTGGCCTGGACACGCGACTCGCTTGGTGGAAGTCCGTGGGACAAGGACAGCGCCGCGCTCTACCGCAGCGGCTCGCCGATCACCTACGCCGGGCAGATCACCACGCCGACGCTGATCCTTTCGGGGACCTCGGACATCACGGTGCCAATCACCGAGTCGTTCGCGCTGTACCACGCGCTGGAAAGCCGTCACGTCCCGGTGAAGTTCATCGCACTGCCGGGTGGGCGGCACTCGCCGCACGATCCGGTTCACCGCGAGCTGTACTACCAGGCCATCCAGCGCTGGGTGACCGACCACCTCGGATCGTAAGCGCCGGTTTCAGGCCCCGGGCGGGCGACGATCCGCCCAGGGCTGCGCCTGCTCCAGCTGGGCAGCCAGCTGCAACAGCAGGTCCTCGGCTCCGAAGCGGGCCACGAATTGCACGCCAAAGGGCAGCTCGGGTCCGCCCGGGTCGGCCGGCGCCCAGTGCAGCGGCACCGACATGCTGGGAGTACCCGTGAGATTGGACAACTGGGTGAACGGCACCCGCTGAAGGCTGGTCTGGACCAGGCGGTCGACCATGCCGCTCTTGATCAGCAGGCGCCCGGCGCGCAGGGCCAGGACCACCCGCGCCAGGGCGCGCTGGCCCGGAGGGGTGTCCAGTTCCCCAATGCGATTGGGCGGCTGCGCCGTGGTCGGCGTGAGGTACAGGTCATAGCTTTCGTGAAAGCGGCCCAATGCACGCGCATAGTCGTTCCAGCGCCGGTGCTGTTCGACGTAGTCGCCCGCGCACAAGGTGCGGCCGAGCAGGCCAAGCACGCGCGTTTCCAGTTCGAAAGCATGCGCTCGCGCGCCGGTCAGGTGCCGGGCGCGGGCAATAGCGGCTGCAGTCTGGCCGAAGTACATGGTGATGTAGCTGCGTGCCAGGTCGTGGCCGTCCACCTCGGGCTCGGCCGGCTCGACCGCGTGCCCCAGAGCCACCAGCAGATCCACGGCACGCTCGACCGCGCGTACGCACTCGGGATGCACCTGCGTACCCAGCGGCGAACGGGTACTGAAGCCGATGCGCAAGGTCCCGGGCGGCCGCGTGATGGCCTGCGCATAGGAGATTTCCGGAGAGCAAATGACGAACGGCGCTCCGGATGACGCGCCCGCGAGCACATCGAGAAGATGCGCCGAATCGCGCACGCTGCGGGTGATCACATGCTCGCTGGACGCCCCTTCCCAGTGCTCGGCCTCGTCCGGGCCGCTGGCTACGCGTCCGCGCGAGGGTCGCAGGCCGAACAAGCCGCAATAAGCCGACGGTATGCGTATGGAGCCGCCGCCGTCCGAGGCGCCCGCAGCCGGTACGATCCCGGCCGCCACGGCTGCTGCGGCGCCACCCGACGAGCCACCGGGCGTGCGCGTGGGGTCCCACGGATTGCGCGTGGGACGGTCCCATACCCGCGGCGAAGTCTCGGCCTTGAGCGCGAATTCCGGCGCCGCCGTCTTGCCGAAGACCACCATCCCGGCGTCCAGCACACGTTGCACATAGGTGGCGTGGTGCGCGGGAATCCAGTGGCGCAACGCGCGGCTGCCGCAGGGCGACGCCACGCCGGCATAGTCCTGGCTCATGTCCTTGAGCAGGAACGGAACGCCCGCGAACGGGCCGGCCAGTGGGCCTGCCGCGCGTTTGCGGGCGATGGCCTGCATCGGCACACAGATCGCGGCCAGTTGCGGATCGATCCCTGCAGCACGCGCCAGCGCGGCTTCCAGCACTTCGCCAGCCGAGACCTCGCCGGATGCGATGCGCTCGGCCAGGCCCGTGGCGTCATGTCTCTGGTATTCCTTGAACATCCTCGGACCTTTTGGCTGCGTCTAGGATTCCATCGTACGCACTGGCGCTGCGCCGGGTGAATCCTGTGGTGCGGATGCGCCCCGGCTGCGGGCGTCCGCCCGGTGAATGCGCCTGGCCACCTCCTGTGGCGCCGTGACCAGGATCATGTGCCCACCGTCGATCAAGTGGACCCGAGCGCCGGGCACAAGCTCAGCCAATCGCTCTCCATGTTCGTAGGGGTCGAGCACCGGATCCTGACGACCGAACAGCACCTCGACCGGAAGCTCCAGCTCCGCATAGCGCGACACCAGGCACTGCAGGTCGTCGGAGACATGAAGCAGGTCGAGACAGGCCCGAGTGAACGTCGAAGGGCGCAGTCCGAGCGCGCCGCCGCCCTGCACGTCGGATCCTGGCGGCGGCAGTTCGGGCGCATAGATCCCACGCATGATCCTGCGATGCATGAGCCGCCCGATCGGCGCCAACAACAACCATGCGATCAGGCGGCGCTGCCAGGGCGAGCGCAGGTCCAGCGAACGCAAAGGCGGCGGCGGGTCCGGCATCTGCTGGCTCAAAGGCGACACCAGAACCAGCGCGCGCACGCAGCCGGGATGATCAAGCGCCAGCGCCAGCGCCAGGGCGCCTCCCAGCGAGTGTCCCACGAGCACCGGTTGCTGCAGATCCAGCGCGCGAATGAATTGGGC
>NZ_JAQIBU010000191.1 GCF_027858935.1 Oleiagrimonas sp.
TCCTTGTATAGCGAGGAAATATCCACGCAGGAAGGACCGAGAGTGGGCTCGATCAGGGGCATTTCAGTGCTGAGATTGTTGCTCTCGTCGATCAGCTTGACGGTCTTGTCAGACACGGCGAACTCCTTGCATTCGATCCCGGCAAGCTCGCGAGCGCGGTGCCGGTGGGGACATGGATTCTTCCGGCGCGGCAATCTTGGATTGCGCTGCGCCACAACGGACGTTGGCGTGCCCGTCATCTCCCCATTATGACACAGTACGCGCCCGTCTTGTCCGGCCACCTGCGGTTACCGGACACGCAATGCTTGCTGGACACGCAAAAAACCGCGGGCATTTCGGCCCACGGTCTGCTGCTGGATCGGTTGCGATGACAGCGCCGGATCGAGTCCGGAACGTGCCGTCCAGGCGCTTACTTCTTGACGCCAGCACCGTAACGGCGGCGGAACTTGTCCACACGGCCGCCGGCGTCGATGTTCTTCTGCTTGCCGGTATAGAACGGGTGCGAATGGCTGGAGATTTCCACCTTGATCAGCGGATACTCGTTGCCATCCTCCCATTTGACGGTTTCCTTGCTGGACATCGTCGACTTCGTCAGGAAAGAGAAATCAGACGAAAGGTCCTGGAATACCACCGGTTGATACTTCGGATGGATATCGGGCTTCATGGCTCGCTCCGGGCTAAAGCGCGGGGAAAAGACGGCCATTGTAGCGACCACGTCCCGCCTACCGCAAGCGCGAAGTGCAACGCGTTCATGCCGCCTTTGCGCCCAATGCCGCCGCCGCCAGGACAGCAAAGCGCTGCGTATCGACCTTCAACACGATGCGAGCGTTGACCGGGCGTCCGAGCCGCGCCTCCCAGTCGACCACGGTCGCGCCACGCGTCAGGTCGCCTTCCAGCTCGACCGCCACGTGTCGGGTTTCACTCTCAATAATCATGCCCGGATCCAGCGCCACGGCCATGGCCAAGGCGTCGGCCGCCACCACGCCCGTACGTCCAAGGCGCGCGTTCCAGGCCCGCGAGATCGCGCAGACTCTGGAAAAGAACGCGGCGCGCAGGTCGCCGCTGTGCAGCCAGGCGTCAAACCGAACCCCTTCAAAGGCATGGCGTACGCTCGCCTCCCAGTCGACCAGATCAAATACGCCGAAGGACTCAAAGACCACGTGCGCGGCCTCCGGATCGAATCCGATGTTGAATTCGGCCGGTGCCATGGCCGTATTGCCGCGGCCATGTACCGCGCCGCCCATGATCACCAGGCGACCGATGCGCTCGGGCAAGGAAGGGTCCAGTCGAAGCGCCAGTGCCAGATTGGTCAAAGGACCCAGCGCCACCAGAGTGGCCCCGGGCTGCTCACGACTGATGCGCAGCAACGCACAGGCGGCATGTTCGTTTTCGGCCCTGCGCCCGGAATCGGCAAACCCCACATCCCCAAAGCCATCGGCTCCATGGACTTGCGCGGCGTTCTCGCCGGACGGTCGCACAAGGGGCACCGGGCATCCCGGGAATACCGGGGTATCCGCCTTGATCAAGTCCATCAACGTGAGTGCATTGCGCACGGTATGGTCCAGACCCACGTTGCCGGCAGCGATCCCCAGACCAAGAACCCTGGCGTGCTGGTGGGCCATCATCAGCGCCAACGCATCATCCACGCCGGGATCGGTATCGATGATCAACGATACTCTGGTCATGCCCTGCCCCGCTTCAAATGGAAAACACCGAGAATAGCTCAGGCATCGGCATAGCGGGCGGCGGCGCCGATCCATCGATCAACAAGGCGTTCGGCCTCGAGCGGGTGCTTTTCCAGCATCGCCTCGCCGACACGCTGCACCGCCGGCAGCAGGTACGCGTCACGGGCAAGATCCGCGACGCGAAACTCCATGCGCCCGGTCTGACGGGTACCCAGTACCTCACCCGGCCCCCGCAACTCCAGGTCCTTCTCGGCAATGCGGAATCCGTCGCTGGTCTCGCGCATCACCTGCAACCGCTCGCGTGCCATGGCCGACACGGGTGCGTGATAGAGCAGTACGCAACTGGAAGCCACGCTGCCGCGACCGACTCGACCACGCAACTGGTGCAATTGCGAAAGCCCCAGGCGCTCAGCGTTCTCGATGACCATCAGGCTGGCATTGGGTACATCCACGCCGACCTCGATGACCGTGGTTGCCACCAGCACCGCCACCTCCCCGGCCCTGAAGGCATCCATCACGGCCTGTTTTTCGCGACCCTTCATGCGACCGTGCACCAGCGCCACGCTCAGCCCCGCGAGGGCCGAGTCCAGCTCGGCATGCACCACCTCCGCGGCCTGTGCCAGCAACTGCTCGGACTCCTCGATCAATGTGCAGACCCAGTACGCCTGACGACCCTCGCCACAGGCCACGCGCATGCGCTCGATCACCTCTCCGCGACGCGAACCGGCAATCACCACCGTCTGCACCGGCGCGCGTCCGGGCGGCAATTCGTCGATGGAAGACACATCGAGATCGGCATAGGCACTCATCGCCAGCGTGCGCGGAATCGGGGTGGCCGTAAGCACCATCTGATGCGGCACCAGCGCGCCGTCACGTCCCTTGTCACGAAGCGCCAGGCGTTGATGCACGCCGAAGCGGTGCTGCTCGTCGATGATCACCAGACCGAGGCGTTCGAACACCACACCTTCCTGCATCAGCGCGTGCGTGCCGACCACCAGCGACGCACCTCCGGCAACCGCCGACAGCGCCTGCTTGCGCGCCTTGCCCTGAACGCGTCCGGCCAGCCACACCACCTCGATCCCGAGCGGTTCTAACCAGCCGCGCAAATTGCCCAGATGCTGCTCGGCCAGCAACTCAGTCGGCGCCATCAAGGCGACCTGCCATCCCTGTTCGACCGCGGCCAGGGCGGCCACGGCCGCCACCACGGTCTTGCCGCTTCCGACGTCGCCCTGGACCAACCGCAGCATCGGTTGCGGACGGGCAAGGTCCTTCGCCACCTCGGCATTTACCCGTTGCTGCGCAGCCGTGAGGGTGAATGGGAGTGCCGAGAGGAAACGAGCGCGCAAGCCATCGTCCCCGTCCAGCGCAGGCGCGCGGAAATTGCGGATCTGGGCGCGCAGCCGCTTGAGGCTCAGATGCTGGGTGAGCAGTTCCTCGAATGCCAGGCGCTGCTGCGCAGCATGGCGGCCGTTCGCAAGCGCACTGAGATCAGCATCGGCGGGCGGACGGTGTACGGTCAGCAGGGCTTCGCGCAGTGAGCCCAGCCCCAGGCCTTCGCGCATGGCATCCGGAATCAATTCCAGTTCGCGCTCGTCGGGCAACCACGCCAGCGCATTGTCGATGACGCCGCGCAGGCGTTTCTGGCCCAGACCTTCGGTGGTCGGGTAGATCGGGGTCAGGTGATCCTCGACGGCCTTGTCCACGCCCACGCGCTGGTACTGCGGATGCACCATCTCCGGGCCTCTCGCACCCATGCGCACCTCGCCGTAGCAGCGCAAGCGCACACCGGGCTGCAGCTGGTCGGCCTGGGCCTTGCGGAAATGGAAGAAGCGCAGCAGCAATGTGCCCGTGGAATCGTCGCCCAGTGCGACCTTGAGTTGCGGGCGATATCGGAATCCACATTCGGCGGCTTCGATGACACCCTCGATCTGCGCGCGCTCACCGATCACCAGCTCGGCCATGGGGGTGATCCGGGTGCGGTCCTCGTAGCGCAACGGCAGATGGAACCACAGATCCTGCACGCAACCGACGCCCAGCCGCTGAAGCGCACGCGCCAGCGCAGGGCCGACCCCGGAAAGATCGGTGACCGGTCGCTTTGCGGCGAGGGTATCGTCAGCGCGCATGATCTTGCGAGCCTAGCCCGGATTGGACCGCTTGTGCAGCAGGCCTTTCCCACATGTCGTGTCGGCCCACACCGACATGCGCGAACGCGCCACTGCTTCAGTCCAGCACCAGTACCGCATCCACCTCGATCTGCGCACCCTTGGGCAAAGCGGCAACCTGAATGGTCGCGCGTGCCGGATACGGCTGCTCGAAATATTCGCTCATCACGCTGTTGACGCTGGCAAAGTGCGCCAGATCCGTCATGTAGATGCCGATGCGGACGGCACTGGACAGACGGCCTCCAGCGGCCTCGCATACCGCACGCAGGTTCTCGAACACACGCCGCGCCTGGACCGCGATGTCGCCGTGAACCAATTGACCGGACGCCGGATCCAGCGGAATCTGGCCGGACAGGTAGACGGTTTGCCCGGCGCGCACGGCCTGGGAATAGGGGCCAATGGCGGACGGAGCCTTGTCGGTGGCGATGATGCTACGGGACATGACGACCTCTGAAAGGCAATGCGGTAAACCGCGAGCTTAGCAAGCTATTGCGATGCCGCAATACACCTGTCGAATGCCGACTGCCTCAAACCGGATACCGGTAGACGCCATTGACCACGCCTGAACGCCGTACCTTGCGCATCACGTCGGCCAGATGCTTGCGGTCCTTGGCCTCGATGGTAAACAACAAGGTGGCCGCCGACAGATCGCGTTCGATGTACTGGACGTTCTCGATGTTGGACTCGGCCTCCGCAATCGCCGATGCGACCGTGGCCAGCACGCCGGTCCGGTTGACCACCTCGATGCGCAGTTGCACCTTGAAGTCACCCTGCACATCCCGGTCCCAGGCAATGCCGATGACGCGTTCAGGCGACTTGCGAAATTCCACCATGTTGGGGCATTCGGCGCGGTGCACCACCAACCCCTTGCCCGCCGAGAGATAGCCGATGATGTCGTCGCCGGGAAGCGGATGGCAGCATTTGCCGAAGCTGAGCACGCCGTGCTCGTTTCCGGTGATGCGGATTTTCTCCCGCGGGGTGCCGAGCGCAGCCATCTTCTGCCCGGAAACTGTGCCGATCAGCTGCAGCGCGACATGATCAGGCATGCGGTTGCCCAACGCGATCTCGGCCAGCAGTTCTTCGAAGCGATTGAACTTGTTGTCCGCCAGATAGCGCTCGAGCGTCTTGGGCCGGATGCTGTCCAGACTGCTGCCACATGCATCCAGGGCGCGATCGAGCATCCGATGGCCGAACTGCACCGCATCCTCATGCTGCAGATGCTTGAGGTACTGGCGGATCGCAGTGCGCGCCTTGCCGGTCACCACCACATCCAGCCAGTCCAGGCGCGGCATCGACGAGGGCGCGGTGATGATCTCCACGCGCTGGCCCGACTCGAGCCGGGTACGCAGCGGTACAAGTTTGTCGTTGACGCGCGCAGACACCGCATGGTCGCCGACATCGGTATGCACGGCGTACGCGAAATCGATTGCGGTGGCATTGCGCGGCAGCGACATGATCTCGCCCTTGGGCGTGAACAGATAGACCTCGTCCGGGAACAGATCAACCTTGACGTTTTCGATGAACTCGGCCGAGGAATCGGTCACGGCCTGGCGCTCAACCAGACCGGCCAGCCACTCGCGAGCACGCGACTGGGCACTGTTGGCAGGACCGCTTTCGGTCTTGTAGACCCAGTGTGCAGCCACGCCGCGTTCGGCTACCGAATCCATTTCCTCGGTACGGATCTGTATTTCTATGGGCGCGCCAAATGGCCCGAAGAGCACCGTGTGCAGCGACTGATAGCCGTTGGCCTTGGGTATCGCAATAAAATCCTTGAATCGGGTTTCCACCGGCTTGTACAGCATGTGGATGGCGCCCAACGCCTGGTAGCACTGCATCACGTTGTCGGTGACCACGCGGAAGCCATACACGTCCATCACCTCGTCGAAGGACTTGTGCTCGCGGCGCATCTTGTTGTAGATGCTGTAGGGTGCCTTGATGCGGCTGACCACGTGCGAGGGGATGCTTTCCTCTGAGAGCCGCTTCTCCAGCGCTGCCTCGATACGGATCATGGCCTCGCGCCGGTTGCCCAGCGCGCTGCGGATGCGCGCGCTGATCACCCGGTGACGATCTGGATACAGGGCGCGGAAACCCAGGTCCTGCAACTCGCCCTTGATACGGTTCATGCCCAGGCGTTGCGCGATCGGTGCGTAGATTTCAAGGGTCTCGCTCGCGATGCGGCGGCGCGACGATGCATCCTTGGCGCCGAGCGTACGCATGTTGTGCAGGCGATCGGCCAGCTTGATCAGGATCACCCGCAGGTCGCGCGCCATCGCCAGTAGCATTTTGCGGAAGCTCTCCGCCGCCGCCTCCTGGCGACTGCGGAAACGCACGCTGTCGAGCTTGGTGACGCCATCGACGAGTTCGACCACCACTTCGCCGAATTCGGCCACGATCTGCTCGCGATCCAGCGGCGTGTCCTCGAGCGTGTCATGCAGAATCGCGGCAATGATTGTTTCCGCGTCCAGATGCAGGTCAGACAGGAGCGTGGCTACCGCGACCGGATGGGTAATGTAGGGCTCGCCGCTTTTGCGCTTTTGTCCGGAGTGGGCGTGCGCCCCCAGAAGATAGGCGCGCCGGACTCGGGCGATGTCTTCGACCGACATGTATTTGCCCAGACGATCCTCCAGCGCGAGGACATCGGCGGGAATCACGTCAGGGTCGGCCGGTTCGGGAGGTGCAGCCGCGCGCATGGACGGGCGACGACCGGTCAGGTCGCCGGCCTCCCCGGCGGCGTGCCGCATGCGGTGGCCTGCCCGGCATACCGGACACGAGCGTGCCAACGCGAGCGGCAATGAGGATGCATCACTCCTCCGCGTTCTTCACAGGATTCTCGTCGTCGACTTCGGCAGCGGCCCATTCCAGGGCCTCGCGTTCGGCCCGATCACGCTCAGCCCGATCGATTGCATCGATGGTGGCCTCGTCGATTCGCTCGTCGGCGATCTCGCGAAGGGCCAGCACGGATGGTTTGTCATGCTCGGGCTCGACCATGGATTCGGCACCATGGGCCAGCTGGCGGGCACGACGGGTCGCCATCAATACCAGCTCGAAACGGTTGTCGACCACCTTCAGGCAGTCCTCGACGGTAATTCGGGCCATGCGGAATTCCTTGCAATAAAAAGACTTATGAAAGGTGTCAAGTGTAGCTTCGCCACGACCTGACTGGCAATGGCAAGCGCTGTTTGGGGACGGCAAACATGCAGGCTAGCCAGTCCCGACAATTATAATTAAACTCCACGGTACACATTAAGGAAAGACCTTTCGATCATGCTCCCCTCGCTGAGACAGAATCTACGTCGTGCCGTGTTGCTCACAGCCGTAGTGTTCCTGGCTGGATGCGCTATCGCCAAACCGCGCACTGATGACCCGTACGAGAAGTTCAATCGCAAGGTCTACGCCTTCAACAGCGCCATAGACACGGCAGTGATCCGTCCGGTTGCGGTAGGCTACCGCAAGATCACCAATCCACCGGTGCGCCGCTCCATCAGTGATTTCTTCACCAACATCCGCATGCCGGTCACGATCGCCAACGACCTGCTGCAGGCCCAACCCCAAAAGGCACTGGATGGAACCGGACGCTTCCTGGTCAATCTGACGCTTGGCCTGGGCGGCTTCTTCGACCCGGCCAGCCGAATGGGGCTACCGCAGCAAAATACCGACTTTGGCGTGACCCTGGCGCGCTGGGGTGTGCCGGAAGGGCCGTTCCTGATGTTGCCGTTCATCGGCCCGACCACCGCTCGCGCCTTCTGGAGTCTGCCGGTGGATGGTTACTTCTTCGACCCGATGTCGATCTATGAACGCAATCAGGGTTCGTTCAACCATGGCCAGCAGTATCTGCCCACGATCCTGTACCTGATCTCCTTGCGGGCCGGCGCAATTGATGCGGAGGGTTACCTGAAATCAGCCTATGATCCCTATGCATTCCTGCGTGATGCGTACCGCCAACGGCGTATCTACAAGATCTACTACGGCAATCCACCGAACAAGGTGATTGACCAGATGCAGGGACTCAACGAAAAAAACTTCGATCCCGACGCCCTGCTGCAACAACAGCACGCCTTCGAGAAGAAGAGCCACCAGTCCCCGGATACCCCCGACAAACCGAACAACAGCACACCCGCCAGTACCTCCAGTTCGGGCCATCCCTGAGCATTCAAGACGTGCAAAGCTGCCTGTCGCAGCATCGGGTGACATGAAAAAACCGGCCTGCAGGCCGGTTTTTTCATGTGCGGTGCAGCAAAAGTCTCGTTCTACGTATCACTTGGATCAGGCTTGGCAATACCCAGCAGTGCGTCGGTGCCACTTACCCGCGAAAGCAAGGCCAGCCCCTTCGGCACCGCACTCAGCTCAAGTTGCTGGTCGCGGTCGCGGGACTCGGCCATGAGTGCTAGAACACAGGCCAGGCCGGCACTGTCAGCGGAATTCACGCCGGCAAGATCCAGCACACGGATACGCTTGTCTTGCAGACGCTCACCCGCCTGCGACAGCACCGCTTCTGCAGTATCGAAATCCAGCGCGCCGGACACGGCCAGTGTGTCCGGCGCGCTGTGTTCAAGCGAAAACGCGCTGTGTCCGGTCGACATCCGCTCAGCTCCCATCCTTTTGCATCTTCTTGAGAGCCTCCGCACCGTTCTTCTGGAGGCGATCGATCAACCCTTCGATGCCAAGCTTGCGGATCTCGGCATCGACCTGTGCCCGATAGTTGGTGATGTAGGAAATACCCTCGATCACTACATCGTAGGCTTCCCAGTGCCCGTCCTGGGTCTTGTGGAATGCGTAGTCGACCGAAATGGTCTTGCCATCGTCTAGCATGACCTGGGTACGCACCATGGTGCGGCGATCATTCAACTGGCCCTTGAATGGCAGGACCTTGACACTGCCCTTGTTGTAATTGACCAGGCCCTCGGCATAGCGCTGCGTGATCGAATTGTAGAACGCCTTGGCGAAACGCTCGCGTTGCTCAGGCGTGGCTTGGCGGGCATGGCGCCCCAACACCAGGATCGACGCGTAGTCGATGTCGAAATGCGGCAGGAAGATGCCGTCGATGATCTTGATCAGCTTGCTCTTGTTCTTCTTCAGCTCCTCGCGATGCCCATCAATGGCCTTGGCCAGATTAGCCGTGACTTGCTTGACGACCTGTTCGGGCGTGGCTGCGGCCTGTTGCGTCGTGTCGGTTGCGGACGCATCCTGAGCAGCCATCGCGGGAACGGCAACCATTGCAGCCGGTGCGACGAGCGCAAGGGCCAGTGCCATGGAACGTAGCTTCATTTTCGGGTACTCCATGCGAGGATGGCGGAACGTATGTGGGTGGGGGATCACTTCTTCTTGCTGTCGCCGGACGAGCCGTTGACCATGAACTTGCCGATCAGGTCCTCCAGCTGAACTGCCGACTGCGTCAGGATCAGCTCGTCGCCATTCTTGAGCGAATTCGGCGAACCGCCGGGCTGGATACCAATATATTGGTCGCCCAATAAACCACTGGTTAACACCGATGCCGAGGAATCCTCGGGAATCTGGTTGTAACGCTTGTCGATGGACATGGTCACCAGCGCATCAAGCTTGGCCGGCTCGAGCTGGATCGACTGCACCGAACCGATCCGCACCCCGGCCAGTTTCACCGGCGCACGGTTCTTGAGCTGGCCGACATTGGTGAAGCGTGCCTTGAGGGTGTAGGAAGCGCCTTGGCTGACGTTGACCAGCGACGTGGTCTGCGTCGCCAGATAGGCCAGCGCGGCGAAGCCCAGCACAATGAACAATCCGGTGCCGACTGCATGGGAACGTCTCTGGGTCACGACAGGATCCTCGTTGGGTGAAGCGGTTCGTGCAATGGATGAATACGCATGACGATCACATCATGAACGCGGTAAGTACGAAATCGAGCGCCAGGATGGCAATCGAAGAGGCCACCACGGTGCGGGTCGTGGCATTGGCGACGCCTTCGCTGGTGGGCGGCGTGGTGTAACCCTGGTGTACCGAGATCAGCGTGACCACGGCGCCAAAGGCCAGACCCTTCCACAAGACACCATCGACCACATCCTTCCAGACATCGACGTTGCTGGTCATGTTGGACCAGAAGGTGCCGTTGTCGATGCCCAGCCAGGTCACGCCGACCAGATGACCGCCAAAAATGGCCATTGCCGCAAACACGCAGCACAACAGGGGCATGGCAATGACGCCGGCCAGGAAGCGCGGCGTGACCACGAAGGCGATCGGATCCACGGCCATCATCTCCATGGCTGAAAGCTGATCGGTGGCACGCATCAGGCCGATCTCGGCGGTCATCGAGGTGCCCGCGCGACCGGCGAACAGCAGCGCGGTGATCACCGGCCCCAGCTCGCGGTACACCGCCAGGGCCACCACGGTGCCGGTGGACGCGGTACCACCGAAGATCTCCAGCACATGGTACAGCTGCAACGAGAGCACCATGCCCACGAACAGACCGCAGGTCATGATGATGATCAGGCTCATCGCGCCAACGAACCACAGTTGACGCACGGTCTCGCGGAAATAGCGCATGCTGCGCGGAATGGCCGCGATCAGCGTGGGCAGGAACAGGCCGGCATCGCCAATCTGTTCCAGGCCATCAAGTAGGATGTTGCGGCGTTTGGCGGTCTCGCTCATGCGCCCTCTCCCAGGCCGAGTTCAGCCGCATAATCGGCGGCCGGGTAATGGAATGGAACCGGGCCATCGGATTCGCCGCCAAAGAACTGTCGCGTCCAGGGCGAGCCGTCGTCTGCAATGCTTCGCGGATCTCCCGCCGCCACGACCTTGCCGTTGGCGACCAGCATCACATGATCGGCCACCTGCTGGATCGCGGCCAGTTCGTGCGCCACCAGCACGCTGGTAATGCCAAGGGTCTGGTTGAGCGTACGAATCAGGAGCAGCACCTGGTTCAAAGCGATCGGGTCAAGGCCCACGAAGGGCTCGTCGTAGAGGATCAACATTGGGTCGAACACGATCGCGCGCGCCAGAGCCACGCGTCGTGCCATGCCTCCTGACAGCTCGGCCGGCATCAGTTTTGCCGCCCCGCGCAGGCCCACGGCCTGAAGCTTGGTCAGGACAATGTTGCGCACCAGTACCTCGGGCAGGCGGGTGTGCTGGCGCAGCGGGAAAGCGACATTTTCATAGACGTCATAGTCGGTCAGCAGCGCGGAGTTCTGGAACAGGTAGCCGATCTCCTCGCGCAAATCGTACAGGCCCTCGCGATTGAGCTGGGTCACGTTCTTGCCATCGACCAGGAGCTCGCCCGAATCAGGTTTCAGCTGACCGGTGATGTGCTTGAGCAGGGTGGTCTTGCCGGTGCCGCTGGGCCCCATGATGGCCGTGATCTTGCCGCGCGGGATGTCCATGTCCAGGCCATCGAAGATGACACGGCTGCCGAAGCTTGTTTTCAGGCCACGCGCGCGCACCATTGAGTTGTTGTTCGCCTCGGAACCGGAGGAGTCATTGGCTTCGGTCATGTGCAATCCAGTGATGGCCAGTAACGAACACCGCAACCGGTGTCCGTGTTCCAGATGGTGACACGCGCCGCAATTCCAAGCAGCAAGAGTGCCGCTGCAAACCTGAACCGCCGCTGCTCAACAGACACCATTTGCAGCAGATTCATCATGGATTCGCTCGCTGACCGTCAAGCAGTTCGGCGATCAGCGCCTGATGACGGGGATGCTGGAAGTTCGTGCCCTGGCGCACGGCCCGCACGATCGAGCGCAAGTCCTCCAGCGCATCCTCGAAACGGTCGTTGACAATGATGTAATCGAACTCGTGCGCGTGCGCAATCTCGCCGCGCGAATTGCGCAACCGGCGCTGGATGACATCCTCGCTGTCGGAACCGCGGCCACGAAGGCGGCGCTCCAGTTCCTCGCTTGAAGGCGGCAGGATGAACACGCTCACGCAGCCCGGCATGGCCTGGCGGATCTGGCGCGCGCCCTGCCAGTCGATTTCCAGCAGCACGTCGTGACCTTGCCCAAGCAGGCCATCCACGGTCTCGCGGGAGGTGCCATAAAGATTGCCGTGCACTTGGGCATACTCGAGGAACACGCCGTCGGCAATCTCGCGTTCGAACGTCTCGCGCTCGACGAAGTAATAATGCCGACCATATTCCTCGCCGTGCCGCGGGGGTCGCGTGGTATGCGACACCGAAAGCGAGATCGACGCATCGTCATGCAACAGCGCGTTGACCAGGCTCGACTTGCCCGCACCGGAGGGCGCCGCAACCACGAACAGGGTTCTCTCAGCGACTGTCATTCGGCGTCTTGCCCACACCTGCTGAAACAAAAACCAGCGTCCATGGCTGCCATGTCAGCCTGTTTTCCACGGCAACACGCGAGGCATACGGCATGGGATACGGGCAACTGGAATCCATTGCCGCAGTATACCGACTGCCGCGCAGGTCCGGAGTCCGTAGGCCCAGTACCGATCAAGGCAGCAAGAACGGCTGTCCCGTACACGTCATGCATGGATGATGATCCGGCTTGTATCACGCGCACCCCTGCTTGCCGTCCGGGCCAGCACGATAAGCCAGGCCTCCGGAACAAACCGGAGCAGGACAGGCGCAACCAATCCGCATTCATTCGATGTTCTGCACCTGTTCGCATAGTAAAGCGCAGGAACCGCACCACATAAGGAATGTGTCGCCGACAATTGTCCTCTGGGTACAGCCATGGGTACAACAAAAACGTCGGGTAGGCATGCCATTCATCGGGGAAGTATAACGGGCAGATTGAGCAATACCCTGCGCAAAGAGTCGGGATCGGTCTACATCGCCCAGCACGCGAGCAGGGCATCATGGACATGTCCCATTTCATGCGCTATGGGTTTGTCATTCATTCGGTGCATATTCCGATCAAACCCGCCACCGATTCCACTCTCAAACCGGCCACCCGTAACGATGTGAAACCGGCCACCCGAAATGCTCTCAAACCGGCCGGCGCTGGGGCTCTCGAATCCGCCTCCGTGGGCGCATGAATCCTTCCCTCCCGCGAGGCCTTCGGATCGTTGGGCACCGAGCACGACGCGGCGCGACGGGCAGACATCGGCCAACACCGGCCGGTCGCTGCCTCGACCATATAGTTGCAAAGCGGCCATTGAACGGCGGTGCCGACGAAGAGTCGGTTGCTCGCACCCGGTCACCTCCGGCGCATAATTGTCGCGGAGTTCCGCCCAAACTGGGCCAAAAGCGCACATTTCCAGTTTGCCGCGGGAGCGATGTTGCTCCAACATCTTCTCCAGATCGTCAAAACGGCGCATCTGCGAATAACGTCTGAATCATT
>NZ_JAQIBU010000242.1 GCF_027858935.1 Oleiagrimonas sp.
CTGCTATGTAAGCCAGCGCCCATTGCACCAGCTTGCGTTGCCTGAGTTGCGTCCAGACGTCAGTCATCGCCGCACATTCCCCCGATGGCCGGAACGAAGTGTAATGCGTATCGCGACCCGCAACGCGCCAGGCAAGCCAGCGGCCGGGCTCGTGCTGACGCCGAGCCGGATGAAGGCATGCCTTGGTGCGTGGCTGAAACTGGCGGTTTTCGGCTCAGCAAGCAATAGACACGTGGCGGAAAGCCGGTCACGGCGTGGTACTGCCGCCATGCACCGATTGCGGATGGGCGTATTTCGTCAGCAGGGCCTGGAAGCGCGGGTCCTTGCGAATCGGATCCCAGAACGGATCGAGTCTGAGCTGGACATCGGTCACGCCGCCAGACATGCCGACAAATCCAGTGCTCGGCGCATCATTCAGTGCGGCAATGGCCTGGTCATCGTCACCCAGCAGGATGTAGGCGCGGGCCAGGGCGAACTGAGCAGCAGCAACGACCGACGCGGAGTGCTCCCGCTGACCGGCGGCCATCAGCTTCTGGATGGTCTGCAGGGCTGCCGTCTTTTGCCCCAGGGCGGCCTCGGCCTCGGCCATGTGCAGTCGGACCCACGTCTCGCCCTGCTGGCCGCCCCGTGCGGATTGTTGCGCCTTGGCCGATGCCAGCGCCTGGGTATAAAAGCTGTGCGCGGCTGCGGCATCACCGGACAGGCGATAGACCTGGGCACGCAGCAACGTCACATCGATCGGCGCGATGCTGCGCCCACCCGGCTGCAGGTCCCTGACGGCGGCGCGCGCAGCGGCGAAATCACGTTTCAGCAGCAGCAAGCTCACCCGCGCAAAGACGATATCCGACGCCGATTGCAGTGCGGCCGGCGCACTCTGCAGCACCGCCAGGGCCGCGTCGACATCAGCGTGAGCAAGCAGTTTCAACTGGGCGATATAGCGATACATTTCGGGGTCGTCCGGCGCCACGGCCAACCCACGCTGGTAGGCCGCCAGCGCGCGGTCGTAGTCGTGCAGGCCTCGCCATGCCAAGCCCAGCCCCAGGGCCAGGTTCGGGTCGCGCGGATCCAGTGCGACGGCACGTTGCAGGTGAACAAGCTCCGCCTGCAAGTGCCCCTGGATGTGCTCGATGTAGGCAATCGCCGCATCAACCTGAGCGTCATTGGGCGAACCCTGCTGGGCCAGCTTGAACTCGGCCAACGCTTTATCGTAATCAGCAAAGTCGAAGCGATACACGTAACCCATGGCCAGATGGGCTTGCGGCAAGTCCGGTGCCAGCACCAGTGCGCGCTGGGCATTGGCCAGCGCCTGTTGACGCGTGGCGTCGGAGTCGTCGACATGGCTGTAGGCCAACAAGCTCTGACTGAACGCGAGAGCGGCCCAGGCCTTCGCAAAGTGCGGATCACTGTCGACGGCCTGCTGGTAGGCGGCAACCGCCTTGGGCAGCGCGGCATGCATGTCGCCGGCCTTGGCCTGGGTGATGTAGTGCTCGCCGCGCAGATAGGCGTCGTAGGCCGCAGGTACCTGGGTCGGAACGTTGGCGACCGCAGCCAGCTCAACCGGCGACAACCTTGCCTTCAGCGCATCGGCGATCTTGCCCGCCACCTCGCCCTCGACGCCGAAGATGTTGGTCAGGTTGCGCGTGTAGCTCTGGGCCCACAGGTGGCTGTCGGTTTTGGCATCAATCAGCTGCACGTTGATCAGCACCTGGTCGCCAGCCTTCTGCACGCTGCCTTCCAGAATCGTGGCCACGCCGAGCTGTTGCGCGATGGTTTTCAGGTCATCCGGATGGCTGGCGTACTTCATGGTGGACGTGCGCGAGATCACTTTCAGCTGGCCGATATCGGCCAGCTTGGTCAGGATCAGGTCCTGCATGCCATCGGCGAAGTAGGCGTTGCCCTTGTCTTCGCTGAGGTTCTCGAAGGGCAGCACGGCGATGGACTTGTGGTCGATTTCACCCGCGCTTGCCGTGGCATCTTTCGATGCGGCGTGGCGCGCTGGTGCTGGCGCCGATGCGACCGCCGCAGAAGTCGGCGGCTCGCTGGGTGCGAATCGCCAGATCAGGAATCCGCCGACAGCGAACAGGGCCGACAGGATCAGCAATTCGGCACCACTGACCTTCTGCGCCCCGCGCTCGCCGTGGTACCAGGCCAACAGCAGCGTCACCAGGAAGCCGAGCGCCGCCACGCCGAGCGCCGCGCGCATCACCGCATGCGGCCAGTCGTAGTTGTTGCCGGCCATATCGAGCACTTGCAACACCACCCAGGCAGCGGCCGCATACGCCACCGCCCACTGCACCAGTTTGCGCTGCTTGAGGCGGGTCCAGAGCTCGTTCATGGTGACTCGGCCTCCGGCTTGCAGAAATAAGCCTCGCGCTGTGGCGGCGGCCGATGGATGCCCTGGGCCAGCAGCACCTTGTTCAGATTCGGATACCCCGTCACATCGAAGAACGGATAAACCAGATACGACGAAAGTGCGTTGAAATACAGCGGC
>NZ_JAQIBU010000245.1 GCF_027858935.1 Oleiagrimonas sp.
GCTTGTGCTGCTCGCTTCCGGATGTCATCACGCGCCGGCCGAAGAGCGGGTCCGCCAGGCCGTGACGGCCGCCGCGGATGCGGCGCGTAATCGCGATGCCGGTGCCTTCGCATCGATCCGAGCCAGGACTTCACGACGACCGACAGTGAACCGGACAGGACGCGACTGATTGGTCTGCTGCGCGTTGCGCGCTTGCGCGGTGAAAAACTCTCGGTGTTGATGGGGCCTCTCGACGTGGAGCGGCGAGGCTCGCGTTTCGTGGTCCAATTCACCGTGACCCTGGGCGGCGGCGGCCGACTGATCCCGGAGCACCTTGGTGTGTACCACGTGGAGAGCGCCTGGCTCCTGCAGGATGGTGATTGGCGCTGCTACAGCGCGAACTGGAAGCATGTCCTGTAGCTTTGACGGCAAGGCGTGGACCGGAACAAAAAAACTCTCTGCCGAGGACCCTTGTCATCCTTGGTGCCGATGTTGACACCGCCCCAGACCAGCATGGAAGCAGAGGGGGCCGGATACGCCGGATCTACCCCGACGGCCCATCCCCTCGCAGGACAAACAGCTGTGTAGCCTCACTCGAATCGGTGTGGAACACCAAGCAACCGCCAGCCAGGAGGCCGGCGGTTTGGGTTCGGTAGGATCCGGGCGTCACTTATGGGCGCAACGTGACGTCGCCGCTGCCCGTGCTGATCCTGCCGTTGCCGGATGCGGCGCCGATGTCGGCGCGCAGATAACGACGCCCCGATTCGACATGGTGCATGTCCGGCCAATGTGCCTCGATGTCCGAGCCCTGGATGTCCAGGTGCACAGCGGGCGGGTTGGCACTGTTCAGGGTGATGTCGCCCGAACCGCTGCGAAGGGTAAAGTCCTGCATGGAGGAAAGATCGCCATCCAGCATGATGTCGCCCGAGCCGCAGTTGATGCGGGCGCGCTTGACCTGAGCCAGGCCGTTCAGCTTGATGTCCCCGGAGCTGGTATCAAGCACGATGTCGCCTGCGATCCCATCAAGTCGGATATCGCCGGAACCGGTATGCAGTTGGGAACTCGGGCCCTTCAATTGACCACCGGTGATGTCGCCCGAGCCGGTAAGCACGCGGACGCTGCCCTGAAGGCCATTCAGGTCGATGTCGCCGGAGCCGGTATGGACATCCAGGGTGCCTTGTACCTGTAGGATAGTTGCGTCGCCGCTGCCGGAATGCGTGCCAAGGTCGCCGATGAGACCCTGCACAGTCATGTCGCCCGAAGCGGACTTCAGCTGCAGGTCGTTGCGCAGGTCGCTGGCCTCGAGCAGGCCGACCTGGTTGACGACTTGGGCATGAACGCCTGCCGGAAGGTTCACCAGCAGGTCCACATGCAGCGGCACGCCCTGGTCTCTTCCCTGGTACACGGCTACGCGCGAGTCCTGATATTCGAGGTCGGAGGAGGCATTGCTGAAGCCGATGTGCATGCCCAGAAAGTGCAAACCTCCTTGATGCGCTTTCACTGGATGCGTGGGGATGTACTGGTAGCTGTCGTGGTCCTGCACGGGATAGTGCACATGCACCAGGACCTGGCCCGCATGCTGCGTCACGTCGAGTCGGATCGAGTCGGCCAGTGTGCGGGCCGCATCCTTGTCATCACCGCCGGCCACCACGGTGGCCTTGACCTGCAATTGCGGCCCGCCCTGGCGGATGCTGACCTGGCCGACCAGGTTCTCGATGCTGACGCGGGCATCGTTTGAAACGACCGCGGTGCGCTCGATGTTCTTGCTGAAGATCTGCTTTGGCGCAGCCAGCGTGGACGGCACGATGCTGTACAACGCGAGTGCGGCGAGCAGGGCGAGAAGGGTGCGGCGGTTCGTTCCCATCATGAATCTCCTAGGCGCTGCGAGGGGCTGAATTGGTGTTTTATACAACCAGTACACCAGGAGTTGCAGTGCATGAGGTCATGCCTGGATTTCCGGCGTCACCGGCAAAAGAAAACCGCCGGCGTTTACGGCCGGCGGTTACTTTGATGCACGATTGAGGAAAAGGGTTTACGCCGCCTTTTTCGCCGCCAGGTCGCGCAGCACGTACTGCAGGATGCCGCCATGGCGGTAGAAGTCGCGTTCCTTCGGGGTCAGCAGCATCACCCGGACGGTGAACGTCTTCTCGCCCTGGTCGCCCTTGGCCACCACGGTGGCCTCGGTGGCGTTGGCGTCGTCCAGTCCTGTGATCTCGAAGGTCTCCAGACCGGTCAATCCCAGTGAGTCGATGGTCTGGCCATCCTTGAACTGCAGCGGCAGCACGCCCATGCCGACCAGGTTGGAACGGTGAATGCGCTCGAAGCTCTCGGCAATCACGGCCTTCACGCCCAACAGGAGCGTGCCCTTGGCTGCCCAGTCACGACTGGAACCGGTGCCGTACTCCTTGCCGGCCAGCACGATCAACGGGGTGTTGTCGGCCTTGTACTTCATGGCTGCGTCGTACATTGCCATCTGTTCGCCACTGGGAACGTGCTTGGTGTAGCCCCCCTCGACACCGTCCAGCATGCGGTTCTTGATGCGGATGTTGGCAAAGGTGCCGCGCACCATCACGTCGTCATTGCCGCGGCGCGAGCCGTAGGAGTTGAACTGTGCCGGCTGCACGCCTCGCTCGATCAGGAAACGACCCGCGGGGGAATCCTTCTTGATCGCGCCGGCGGG